>JAQTQJ010000002.1 GCA_028712255.1 Candidatus Omnitrophota bacterium | reverse complement strand
CTTGTGGCTCATCGTAAGAATCTCCTCTTGCGCCATAATGCCCCTCCTTCTAAAAGGCATTATAGCAGTTTAAAAATAGGACATTCTTACTTTGCTAATTTAGGACATTATTATATTGCGATTACAGGAGATTCTTACCTAAAAAGGAATGGTTAGGCCTGCTTCAACACCAAGTTGTTTCTGATATGACTTTAAGCGGATAAATGCTTGCGGCTGGAGGATATTGAGTAATCTATAAGTATAAGTTAATATAATCCCCAGGGGTTGGCCTTTTGAGTTTTTTAAACTCAAGATCAATTTATTACGTTCAAAGGTAATCTCTGAACCAAATTCTACCTCTTGAACTCTACCATTACCGTAATCCATGCTAAAAATTAAGCCTAGATTACGGTTGAACTTCCATTGGCCATAAAGAGTTATAAGTTTATAATTTGAGGCTTTTGGCTGCTTAACTCCAATCCCTAGGCGGTATTTTATGGCATTTTGTTGCGGGTATATATTGGGATTCTCAAGGTAGACACGGAAATCGAATTGAGAATCCAGTTGTTTGGATAAAATATAAACCAATTTATGACTGGAATCAATTTTCCAGAAACCTTCGAAAGTCAGAGTTTGGCTTATTTTGGATTTTGTAACCAGATTTATCTTTTCATAGGTATATTCAATTTGCTGATTTTTATTAATAAACCAAGAGGCTTTTAAAGTAAGCGTATCCGGAGTATCTTTTTTGCTAACCTGAAAAACCAGGCGGTTAGCTTCATCCGCTTTCCAAATACCGGTAAGTTTAAGAATATGGAAAGTAGCAGGGGACGGTTCTCTTCGAGAACCGTCCCCTGCTGTGTGCGTAATTATTTCAAAGGCCAGGATGTTCTCCTTAACTGAAATTATTTCTCCTCTTAAAGTAAGACGGCTGTTTTCGGATTGACCGCGGGTTTTATTTAAAATTAATTCCAAATCATGATTAGAATCCAGCCGCCACTTACCTTCAAATGTGATTTTTCCAGGCAGATTATAAATCCTACGCCAGTTTTGCGGCTCATTAAGCCAATACTCCAGCTGGTTATTTTGGTTAATTTGAAAATTGCCTTTGGGTTTTAGGGGTTTTTGTCCAGCGCCAGTTACAACCAGGAGGTTATCTTTGCTTACGGAATATTTGTATTCCATTTAGGATTCTAAACTACTATCTTTAGGAACCTGCGGGAACCGGCTTTGAGGATACCGGCTACTTGTGGGACAAAATCGTCTTTATCGATTTTTTTATTATTAAAGCTGACTGCCCCTTGTTTTATAAGCCTGCGCGCTTCATTACCGCTAGCCACTAACTTACTTTCAATAAGTATGGCCAGAATATCTTTTTTGCCATCGGTTTTAAAAGTAGGCATATCCTGAGGAACCTCTTTCTGCGAGAAAACGCGCTCAAATTCTTTAGCTTCATTTTCTGCTGCCTGAGTTGAATGATATTGAGCAATGATAATCTTGGCTAAATTTACCTTTGCCTCTTTAGGATGCATCGATTTAACTTTTTCCAAGTCCTCATCCGTAAGTAATTCATAATATTTAAGCATCATCCCGTCGGAGATTGACATAATTTTACCAAATATCTCCTTTGCCGATTCATTAATGCCGATGTAATTAGTATAAGACTTACTCATTTTGGCAACACCATCGGTGCCTTCTAAGAGCGGCATAGTTAAAACTACCTGCTGCGGCTGGTTATAATCTTTTTGGAACTCTCTGCCAACCAATAAATTAAATATCTGATCCGTGCCCCCGATCTCCACATCAGCCTCAAGCATAACCGAATCATACCCCTGCATTAGCGGATAAACAAATTCCAAAATAGAAATATTTTCTCCATTTGTAAAACGCTTCTTAAAATCTTCGCGAGCCAACATCTGAGAAACCGAAGCATGAGTAGTAAGTTGCAGCATTTCTGCCCCTGACATCTTTTCAAACCATTTGCTGTTAAAAACTATTTTTAATTTACGAATATCTAGAATCTTGGCTACCTGTTTTTTATAGGTTCCAGCATTGCTAGCCACTTCTTGCTTAGTAAGTTGTTTTCTAATCTCTGAACGACCGGATGGATCTCCGATTTGGCCCGTAAAATCACCGATAAGAAAATAAACCTCATGGCCTAAATCCTGAAACTGGCGCAGTTTCCTTAAAAGTACGGTGTGGCCCAAATGCAGGTCAGGCGCAGTAGGATCAAAACCCGCTTTAATTTTTAAGGGACGCTTAGTTTTAAGGCTAATCTCAAGTTTCTTGCGTAACTCTTCCTCGGAGATTATTTCAACTGCGCCACGCCTAATAATACTTAATTGTTCGTCGATATTTATTATCATAATTAACGAGTGTCATTGCGAGGAGCCAGAGGCGACGAAGTAATCTAATAAAAAGATTGCTTCGCTCCCTTCGGTCGCTCGCAATGACACAGTTCCGCAATGAAAAAATGACTATATCCTAGCCGTTAAACCAATCTTGGCCTGCTCCACATCCACCTTAATTACTTTTACTTTCACTTTATCTCCAGGCTTCAAATTTGCTACTGTATCCTTATCGATTTCACTGGAATAAATTAATCCTTCCAGCTCATCATTAATCTTGGCGAATACACCAAACTCAGTCAAACTGGATACCTCAACCTCTAATTGAGTATCCAAAGGATAACTTTCTGCAATTTTTGGCCAGGGATTATCCTGTAATTGTTTTAGCCCCAAGGCGATTCTGCGATTGGCAGAATCTACAGAAATAACAACCACATCCACTTTCTGTCCCTTTTTTAAAACATCCTGAGGATGCCCAATTCTTTTGGTCCAGGAGATATCAGAAACATGAATCATACCTTCAAGATTAGAATCCAATTCCACAAACGCTCCATATTCGGTAAAACCGCGAACTTTGCCAGATACAGTAGTTCCAACCGGATATTTTGACTCTGCCTCAAGCCAAGGATTCTGCTCTAGTTGTTTTAAACTAAGAGAAATCCTGCGTGAATCTTTTTCCACGCTCAATATCTGAGTTTCCACCATATCTCCGACGGCAAACATCTCGCCCGGATTATTTACGCGCTTGGTCCAAGAGATCTCAGAAACATGGATTAGGCCTTCAATGCCTTTTTCCAGCTCTACAAAAACGCCATAGGGTAAAATATTTACTACTTTTCCTTTTACCTTTGAGCCAACGGTAAATTTGTTCTCGATATCTTTCCAGGGGTCAGCAAGCCTCTGCTTTAAACCTAAAGAAACTTTTCCCGTTGCCTGGTCAAGATTTAAAATCATAACCTCAATCTTATCCCCAATAGCCACAATTTCAGAAGGATGGCTGATCTTTGACCAAGACATATCCGTAATATGCAAAAGCCCATCAACTCCGCCCAGATCAATAAAGGCTCCGAAATCTGTGATGGCTTTAACCAATCCGGGATAAATATTACCGATCTTTAATTCACCCCAGATCTTACTCTTGGCTACATCGCGATCTTGCTGCACTGCCTCACGGCGGCTAACGATAATAGAACGCCGTAAATTATTGACTTTGACGATTTTAAACTTAAATATCTTATACAGAATATCCTTATCAGCAATGTTACGAAAAGAAGAAAGCGAGCTGGGAAGGAACCCTTCAATTCCCATGATATCAATGAGGAATCCGCCTTTAACCTTCTTAACCGGCTTTCCTTCGACTAAAGTGCCATCATTGGATAATTTTACGATCTTGTCCCAACCCTGCATACGCATAGCCTTTTCACGCGATAAAGTCATGACTCCTGCGTCATTCTCCATAGTTTCCAACAAAAACTCCATCTCGCGGCCAATCACCAAATCCGCGGCACTGAATTCCGTGATAGATACAATTCCTTCGGATTTAAATCCTACATCCACCAACACTTCCTTACTTCTGATTTCAACAATCTTACCACTTACAACTTGCCCTTCTTTTAAAACTTTGATACTTTGATTATACATCTGCTCTAATTCTGCTCTAGTATCTGACATTTTCTATCTACTCCCTTTCTTATTATTTTATATTCTGTCATTGCGAGCCCGAAGGGCGAAGCAATCTAATAAAAGATTGCTTTGCCGTCCGCCATTGGTTCAGTGGCGGACTCCTCGCAATGACACTAATTTTGGCTATTCGATAATCGTTTAATACTAGCCATTATCATATTCGAAATTTCTTGATAAGGCTTCCCCCTTTCTATGTGAATTTGTTCTAGTATAAATATATTAATTTTATACTCCGTTCTTCAAAATAATTTCCTTGCCTAAAGCTAACAATTTCTTTGCCTGAGTCAAACTTTTTGCTTCTGCATAGGTACGCATAATCGGCTCAGTGCCTGAACCGCGGAACATCAGCCAGCTCTGATCCTCACAAATAAGTTTTATTCCGTCGTAATCTTTAATATCTATAACTTTTTTCCCCAATAATTCTTTCGGCAGATTTTCTTTTTTCGGCTCAATACGCTTCTCTAAATGGAAATCTTGTCGCACATAATAATATTTTCCGAACTTTTTTTCAGTCTCATTTAAGATCTTTAACATATTTTTGTTACGATAAACCATCATTTCTATTAAAAGTAACCCTGCCATTGTCCCGTCACGCTCGGGGATATAATTTTTAACTCCCATACCGCCTGCCTCTTCGCCGCCGGCGACAATATCTTCGGTCTCCATAAGATTAGAAATGTATTTAAAACCTACAGGGGTTTCATACAGTTTAATTCCTAAAAATTTTGCAATATTATCCATCATAGTAGTGCCGCAAATAGTCTTGACCAACCCGCCGCTAAAATGGCGATCCTGGTTTAAATGCAATGCCAATAACCCTAAAATTTTCTGCGGATGGATAAATACTCCGCCAGGGGCAACTGCAGCAATCCTGTCAGCATCGCCGTCAAGAGCAATACCCAAATCGAATTTTTCTTTTTTGACGCGCGCTTTTAATTCCTTTAAGTTATCTTCAACCGGTTCTGGCCTGCCTCCTCCGAAAGAAGGATTAATGGTATTACGCATAAATTTTAACTCTATTTTTGTGCCTTTTAAAACTTGAGCAATAAAACTATCACCTGAGCCATACATCGAATCGACTAAAACTTTGAATTTTTTGTTTTTAATTTTCTTTAAATCAATATAATTGCGGATAAACTTTATATAATCTTTTATGATATCCACAGCCTGAATCGAACTAGCTGGCGCAGAATCTTTTACTAGGCTTCTGCCAAGTAAACCCTCTACCTCTTTAGTTAACTCAGAGCTGGCTCCTCCGCCGCTGGAGTTCTTAATTTTAAAACCGTTATATTCGGCCGGATTATGCGAAGCAGTAATCATAATCCCCAAATCCAGCTTACGCGACTTTATCGCAAAACTCAAAGCCGGAGTAGGTGTAGGGCAATCAGCAAGAATTACATCTATATCATTGCTCTTTAACACTATGGCAACTGCCAGGGCGAATTTATCAGACATAAAACGCGTATCAAAACCAACCGCAACTTTTTTGCCGCGACCTAAATAATCCGCTACTGCCTGAGCAAGAATCTTAACATTCTCCAAAGTATAGGTGTCTGCGATAATCGCACGCCATCCGTCAGTACCAAACTTAATTTGTGAAACAGTATTACTCATATTATTTTCTCCTTCCCACAAGGGAACACCGGCGCAATTCCATTAAGCGCCGGGTGTTATAAACGTAAGGTATTATCTTAAACTATTGATTGCGTTTTTTATACTTTTAGCCCCAAAAATATACGATCCGGCTGCCAAAACATTTGCTCCGGCGCTTTTTACAAGTTTTGCCGTAATGTTGTTTATTCCTCCATCAACAGAAATATCCTTTTTAAAAATTGCCCGCAACTGACTTATCTTTTTTATTGCTCCGGGAATAAAAGCCTGCCCACCAAACCCCGGATTGACTGACATAACCAAGACAAAATCTACCAAAACTAACACTTTTTTAATTTTTACCAAAGGAGTCTGCGGATTTAAAGAAACTCCAAGCTTAATCCCTTTACCCTTTAACCTTTTGGCAATAGCTGCTAATTCCTTAAAACTAACTGTCTCAATATGCACGGTAATCATATCGCTTCCCGCTTTAACAAAAGCATCAATATATTTAGCAGGATTTTCAATCATTAAATGCACATCTAATGGAAGCCTAGTTGCTTTACGCATATATTTTACAACTTGCGGGCCAATAGTAATATTAGGTACGAAGTGGCCATCCATTACGTCAACATGAAATAAATCAGCTCCTGCGCGCTCACATTTTTTTAATTCAACCCCAAGTTTAGAAAAATCTGCTGACAATATCGACGCAGCTACCTTTATTTTCACTTGTATAGTTTCCTTTTATTTATAAAATCAAAAACTTTATCCGGCACAAGATACCTAAAAGATTTATTTTCTTTGATACACTGGCGCACTTCAAAACCTGAAACATCTACAGCTCGAATAGCCAATTTCTGAATATAAGATGGTATCTGTTCAAGCGGATAACCTGGCCTTGTAGCAGCCACAAATTTTACCATTTTGTTTATTTCATTAAGGTCTTTCCATTCGTTTAAATACTTAAGCAAATCAGAACCAATAATAAAATAAAGCTCATCCTGAATAAATTTATTTTTCAGTTCTTTCAAAGTATCAATTGTATAAGAACGCCCTTTACGTTTTATTTCAATATCAGAAAACCCGAAAAATTTATTTCCCTTAATTGCTAATTTTAACATTTTCAAGCGATCAGGCGCAGGAGCAATATCCACATTATCTTTATGCGGCGGCAGCGCCGTAGGAATAAAAATAATCCTCCCTAGTCCCAGCTTTTCCCTTACTTCTTCAGCCAGAATTAAATGGCCGATATGCACCGGATTAAAAGTACCACCAAGGATTCCTATTTTCATTGCCTAGTCTGCCCCGAGCCAAAAACCATATATTTATAACTGGTTAACTCTTCCAAAGCCATCGGCCCGCGAGCATGTAATTTATCCGTTGAAATACCAATCTCTGCGCCCATGCCAAACTGATTACCGTCGGTAAAACGAGTAGAAGCATTTACATAAACACATGCCGAATCCACATTTTTTAAGAATTTTAAGGCATTTTCCTGATTGTCCGTAACAATACTATCCGAATGATGCGAACCATAATCATTAATGTGCCTGATTGCCGCATCCAAATCACTAACCACTTTAACTGATAAAATCAGGTCAAGATACTCAGTCCGATAATCTTTTTCTGTAGCAACATGAGCCCATTTAGCTATTTTTCTTGTAAAGGCGCATCCGCGGATTTGAACATTGGCCTCTTTAAACTGTTTAAGCATCCCAGGCAGAAATCTTGCGGCAATATCCTGATGCACAAGCATACTTTCCATAGCATTGCAAACTCCCGGCCTCTGCACCTTGGCATTAAAACAAATCCTGGTGGCCATATTCAAATCTGCCCATTCATCGACATAAACATGACAAATACCTTTATAATGTTTAATCACCGGTATACGCGAAGATTTAACTACCTTGTTAATCAACTCTTCTCCTCCCCGCGGCATAACTACATCGATATATTTATTTAATTTTAACAGAATATCTACGGCTCGACGGTCACTGGTATTAATAAGATTAATTACGCCATCTGCTATTTTATATTTCTTCATTACCTGAGAAAGCACATTATAAATTGCTAAATTAGAATTCAACGACTCACTACCTCCGCGTAAAATCACGCTATTGCCGCTTTTAAAACAAAGCCCAATACAATCTGCAGTAACATTAGGACGCGACTCATAAATTATAGCAATTACTCCGATTGGACAACGGTATTTTTGAATATGCAAGCCGCTAGGCACAGACCAATCCCGCATAATTTCACCGATTGGATCATTTAATTTAGCGATATCTTGCAAAGAATCTGCCATCTGTTTGATTCTTTCTTCATTCAAAGTGAGCCGGTCAACAAAAGCCTTACGCTTATTAGTTGAGGAGGCAACATCTAATTTATTCGCTTTCAAAATTACTTCTTTGTTAGCCAATAAAGCAATAGCCATATCAATAAGCACTTTATTTTTGTCCTCTGGAGGCAAAACAGCAAGCTCTCTTGATGCTTTTTGAGCTCCTCGAGCAATAGATTCTATCTGTTTTTGAAGATTTTGATTCATATCTTTTTAGATGTAAATATAGTTCCATTGCCACTAAAAGGATTTTTGACAACCTGCTCAATAACCCCTTTTCTGCTGCCATTTGCAATCACACAAGGAATACCAGAATTGACTGTAAAACGTGCTGCTTCAATTTTAGTGATCATGCCTCCAACACAAGCTTTCTTTTCAGTCGGGCAAGCCAAAGATTTTATTTGAGGGGTAATTTTTGAAACCTGGCGGATGACTTTTTTATTTTTATCCAATAACCCATCAACATCGGAAAGAATAATCAAAAGATCGGCGCTAACCAAAACAGAAACCAGAGCCGAAAGCTTATCATTGTCGCCGAATTTAATTTCTTCAGTTGCCACCGTATCATTTTCATTTATGATCGGCACGCACTTTAACTTAAGCAGGGTATTTAATGTATTTTTAGCATTCTGATAACGCTTATCTGAAAAATCATCCCAGGTAAGAAGTAATTGCGCACAATTTATGCCGTGTTTATTAAGCGCCAACTTATAAATATGCATCAATTCATGCTGGCCAATGGCTGCAGTCGCCTGTAAATAAGCAAGGCCTTTGGGCCGATTGGTAATTTTTAGAATTGACATACCGATAGCAATTGCCCCTGAAGAAACAAGCACTAGCTCGCGGCCTTGCCCCATTAAATCGGATATTTGTCTGGCGATATTACTAATTAAGGCAGTATCTGGTTTGTGCTTATTTGCGGCAAAGATACTAGCACCGATTTTTACTACGATTCTTTTATAATTTTTTTGCGACTGCATCAATTAACTCCTCTAAATTCGTTTTTTCAAGCGCTGAAATCGGATAAACCGGTTTTTTGATTAATTTCTTAAACCTTTTCAGATTGTCTTGCGCACCAACTATATCCATTTTATTAGCACAGATAACCTGAGGCTTCTTATAGACTTCCTTACTATAATTTTTTAATTCTAAATTAATCTTTTTGTAATCATCTACCGGATCCCTTCCTTCAAAGCTTGCCATATCCAATAAATGGATTAAAACCTTTGTACGCTCAATATGCTTTAAAAATTTATCACCTAACCCGCGCCCTTCCCAAGCTCCCTCGATTAATCCTGGGATATCGGCAACCACAAATCTCTTATGCGTACCAGTTGCCACGCCTAAAATTGGAGCTATAGTTGTAAAAGGATATGCGGCAATCTTTGGATGAGCATTAGAAATCGCAGCAATCAAAGTAGATTTGCCTACATTAGGGAATCCAACTACTGCCACATCAGCTAAAAGTTTTAGGTCCAGGATAATTGTTTTTTCTTCTCCTTTTTCTCCTAGAGTTGGTTCATTACGATGCCAATTACCAATCCCGCCTTTGCCGCCACGGGCAACAATTACCTGATCCCCTTCAACACTTAAGTCACGTAAAACAGAATCTGTTGCGGCGTCGCGAACAATCGTACCCAGAGGAACACATACAATTATATCAGCTGCCCCTTTGCCTTTTTTATGGTTACCTGAACCATGCCCGCCGTGTGCCCCAAAAAAATGCCGATGATGCTGAAAATCCAAAAGTGTAAGCAGGTTACGATCCGCCTGGATAATAATATCCGCACCTTTACCCCCGTCCCCTCCATCAGGAATCCCTAAACGCTGGTATTTATCGCGATATTTACTACGACAACCATTACCACCGGAACCGGCCCGAACCTGGATTTTAGCGCTATCTATAAACACTTACTGAGCCTCCAATAAATAATGGGCACATTGGAAGCCCGAGTTTTGGCCGTATGCAAGGCGCGACGACGAAAGCGTAGTCGTAGTACTACGCCGAGGAGGAGCAACGCCGCAGACGGCTAAAAGGCGGGCTTCCCCCTCATTTATAGTTATGGGCTGGCTGATTTTGGGCTGCGACTGCGTCACTCGTCCTTGGCGTAGTGCAAGACTACGCCTGCGTCCTCGTTCCTTGTCTCGCTCCAAAATCAGCTCAGCCAATGTGCCCATTATTTATTGGAGGCTCAGTAGCCTAAATTAATAGATTTAATTTTAAGCTCGGTAAGCTGAGCACGATGGCCTTTTTGCCAGTGGAAATTTTTTCTACGTTTATATTTATAGGCTGTGGTTTTTTCACCCAAAGTCTGTTTTAAAACTTGCGCCTCAACTTTAGCGCCTGAAACGTAAGGCTGGCCAATCTCAATACTCTTGTCTTTTACAACCAAAAGAACCTTATCTATGATAAGATTGTCCCCTTTTGCCACCACCTGCTTATTTACCTCAATAATATCATCTTTTTTCACATTATACTGTTTTGAACCAACTTCAATTATCGCATACATTTTACTTACCTTCCTGGCTGCCAAAGGCAACCGAACCTAGCCTAAACAAAAAACAGAGCAGGCTTTTTGAGTGAATAATTAGTTAAATTTGAACTTAATATTATATACCTGACGGATTAACGGGTCAAGCTATTTTGATGTCTTCCAAATGCGCAGCAGGGTTTGAGATAAGGTTAATCTTGATCCTGTATTTATGCTCAAGCGCGCGCAGGGCCTCCTTATCTTTTAAGATTTCATCAATCACAGGCGCAGCCATAGTAACTGAAACCTGTTTTAAGGATTTGCCTTTAAGGTAACGCTTGAGCTCTTTTAAGGCAAAAATCCCCATAGTTTGGGGTGAACGCAGTTTACCTTTACCCTTACAATACGGGCAGGGATGAAAAGAAAGCATCTGCACTGTTTTATGAATCCGTTCGCGGGTCATCTCTACTATTCCAAATTTAGAGATCCCCAAAATGTCATACTTTGCCCGGTCACCGGATAATGCTTTTTTAAGAATATTAAGCAGCTCCCGGCGATGGCTTTCACGTTCCATATCGATGAAATCAATCACAATGATGCCGCCTAAATCACGTAAAACAAGTTGCCGGGCAATCTCAACTGCGGCCTCAGCATTAACCTTAAAGGCCATCTCCTCTTGTTCAACTTTTTTCTTAAAACCACCGCTGTTTACATCGATTACAACCAGGCCTTCTGTGGGTTCGATAATCAGGTAAGCCTTTGATTTCATGTAAACATGGCTCTCAAAAATATGATTGATCTGTTTTTCTACGTCTTTTGCGCCAAAAAGGTCATCCCCTTTATAAAACTCAACCTTTTTACACAGATAACTTAAAAAAGTACGCATGAAATGCTGAATACGGTAAAATTCAGGCTTAGAATCTACAATAAGCTTAGTGACATCTTCAGTAAATGAATCGCGGATTGCCCGTAAGGTTAAATCATACTCCTCATAAACTAAAGCCGGGGCTTTCCTGCCCTGCGCATTTTTCTCCAGGCGTTTCCACATCTTATAGAGAAACTGCGCGTCACGAGTCAGCTCCTGCTGGCTCCTTCCGCTGGAGGCAGTACGCACAATAAAACCTACAGGATCAGGAAATTTAAGGCCCTTAAAAATTTCCCGCAGCCTTCTTCTTTCAGCTTCATCTTCGATACGACGGGAAATTCCACCTTGTTTATCAAGCGGCATAATTACTAGGTATCTTCCGGCCAAACCAATTTGTGTGGAAAGCCGGGGCCCTTTAGTGCCAAAAGACTCCTTGACCACCTGAACCAAAACCTCCTGGCCTTTTTTTACCTCTTTAATCGGAGTCTGCTGCGGTGCTTCCACAGATTCATAAGCAGATGAAATTTCTGATAAATATAAAAAACCATTCTTGGCTAAACCAATATCCACAAAGGCTGCCCCGATTGAAGGCATAACCGCCTCAATCCTTCCCTTATAGATATTACCAACGATGGTACGATCCTGCGGGCGCTCGATATGAAACTCTAAGAGTTGCCCATCTTCAACTATAGCAACCCGCTTCTCTTGTGTTTCAACATTAATTAAAATTTCCTTGGACATCTTTTAACTTAATCCCTTCTGGTAATTGTTTTTGCAAGCTATTCTTAAAATCCGCAGGCGCAATCGGAAACCTCAAGATTATCGAAGCTTCTTCATTTTCACTCTCTACTCCCAGCTTTAAAGCCCGCTTAAAGCTTAATTTAGGATGCGGGCTAAAACCTTCTGACAACTTCAGGGGTAAATCTGCCCGTCGCATTGCGCGAAAAAATAGCCGCATAAGGTCTAAATGCGAAATATAACGCATCAGTCCTGTTTTAGAAAAACTAAAATTTACTCTGTACATAATAATACTGAAAACTGGGACCGTTTCTATTTTTTACTATTTTTTTAAAAAATGTGACTTTATTAAAAAATAGAAACGGTCCCTAATTTTCTATTTCTTTTTCTTACGATCTAAAGGTTCTTTTTTGATTTCAACAACCTGTGGCTGGCCAAGCCTTTTCTCAAGCTTAGCCAATTCTTCTGGGGTAAGATCGCCCTCATTAACTATCTTTGCCTTGATAAAGATCAAAAGATCAATCTTAGTTACATGTGTTGTCTCCCGGCCAAAAAGCTTACCCAGCCCCCAGGGGAGGTCTTTTAAGAAAGGTATTCCGATAAGCTCTTTTCCTTTAACATCCTTAAGTAAACCGCCAATCACAACGGTTTCTCCATTTCTAAGTAAAACTTGTGTCTGCGCTTCGCGCACATCAATGATCGGATAAGAAACTGTTGTTGATATTGCGCCTGTAACCGGATCCCCTGCTACATTGGTCGCGGTAACATTTGCCGAAGACGAAGTTACACTAGGATGGATTATCATATTGATATAGCCTTCCTCACTTATTTGAGGGACAACATTGAGCCGAATACCAATCTCCTGATAATAATCCAGGGTTTGTGTTTGCGTAGGGCCGGAATTAGTTGAGCCGGCAGTAACGCTTGAGCTTAGAATCGGCGTATGCAGACCCACTAAGATAGAAGCTTCTTGGTTATCAATAGTAAGAATACTTGGCGCGGATAAAGTATTGGTATTGGCGTCATCCTCCAAAGCATGCACAACTGCCTCGAATCTTGTGCCGGTTAATTTCTGGAATACAAATTCAGCCCCTGCATTATAAGGCTCATGCCCTAAAATCGTACTTGTCGCCGGATCAAACAAAGAAGGCGTCAGAGGGCTAGTAGTTGTCGTAAGAGTACCTCCGTGGCCTCCTATATCTTTACCTTTGGCAACTTCCTGCATCGTAATCGTATTTGTCCTAGCGGTATTACTTCCACCTAAACCCCAATCAAGGCCAAGGTCTCTTAGCTTATCCCGGCTAACTTCGATAATCCTAGTTTCAATAAGCACCTGTTTGGGCTTAATATCGATCTTAGGTAAAATAATATTACGTATTCTATCAAGCGTACTGGCAGTATCGGTAATTATCAGAATTTTAGATTTTACGGAAGGATCAAACTCTGCTTTTTTCATCACTGTTTCTCCGGTAGCGCTCTTCTCATAAGAAATCGTTTCGGCTTTAGTCTGCCCGGCTGATTCTTTTGTCAAAGCCGAACTGGAGCCAGTAGTCCCCTTACCAATCTGAAATGTCCCGAACTGCCACCCTTTCTGGCCGCGTGTATATAAAACCGACACTCTTCCACGCGGAGAAAGTAAAGGTATAATGATCTTTTGCGCATCCTGGGCGTCTAAAAATTTAAGCGTGATAATCTCTGTCTGCAGAGGCTCATCCGCGGCAATCTTGGCCACATTTTCCATCTTAGTAACTAAAATAACATTGCCTTGCCGCTGATATCCGAAACCATAAGTTTTCAAGATTACATCCAGCGCCATATCCCAAGGCACATCAGTTAGGCGCACCGAAACATTACCGATAACATCCGGAGTAGTTACAATATTTACTCCGGATTTATAAGAAATAATTTTAAGAACATTACTAATATCGGCCTCTTTAAAATCAAGAGAGACGTTTCCAGGTACAGAAGAAACAGGATCCGGCACAGCTACCCCTGTAGCCTGAGGAGGAGTAGTAACCGAAGGCAACGCCAGCTGTTTTTTGGATAGATGATCCTCTTGCATGCTTTGAGTACCTTGAGCAGCAAATGCTAAGGCATAAAAAGTAAAGATAAATATTAATAATAACTTTCTCACTTTGTCTCCTCCTTATTTAACTCCACTTCGAAAGGTTCGCCATTCTTTACGAAAACTACCTTATTTTCATAAATTTTTAAAACCTGATAATCTCCTACGGGATCTCCAATCCCAACAACTTCACCATTAACTATGGCAAGTGAACGGCCAAGTTTATCATAAATAATTCCTTCTATCATCAGGCCACCCGAAGAGGCAACCTCCTGCTTATCGAGCTTAAGCAGCCTGCCTTCAGGAGTTACCAAAGGAATGAAAGGATTACGCTTACCTTTGGCATCGTAAATAAATTCATTTTGCCCAAAAACCAAAGATAAATTTACCAAAAGAAAAAATAAAGAAATTAAAAATTTCTTATTTAATAACATATGTTTTTATAACCAAGGTAACTTTCTGTTTTAAATAATCCGGCAACTCCGTTGAAATTTTAAGCTCTTGTATCCCCATAAAAACATCGGAACTCTCTAACTTATTGATGAACTTGCCTAAATTATGGTAGTCGCAAATCAAATCTAAGTTAATCAGAATAGGCACAAGCTTGCCCATAGGCATAATTGGTTTTTCAGTTTGGACTTCATGGCTTGGCCGTATCTTTTTAATCTTTATGCCTAATTTATTGGCCTCATTTGAAATATCCTGCAGGAGTCCAGGTATCTGTCCCTCAAAAAGAATCTTAGAAGATTTTAGGATAGGCTTCTCTACTGGTAAACTCTGCTTACCCTCAGAATCACGCATCTTTTTAAGATCGCGGTTTAAATTCTTAAGGTCATTTTCCAGCCTGATAATCTTAGGGTTTAGTTTATTTAAATCAGCAACTTGAGTTTTCAAGATATAAGTTATATCCACATAAACAATAAGAATACAGAATATCACAATTAATACCTTTTTCTGCTTATCCAATTGTATATTAGCTAAGCTCATTTTAACTTCAAAGCCCCTTGTAAAACAAAATCTGCAACATCATAACTGCCAACAGCCCGTTTCTGCACATTACTCAATTCAAGATTGGTGAAATCTTTTGAAAATCCATTATCCGTTTTCAAACTATTCAGGAGCCTATTAATCAAGTTAAGCTCCTCCATTTTCAATGAAACCACCGAACCCTGAATAGTTATATTCTGCTTAACAAACGATATATCATTAAACCAAACCCCAACGGGTAAATTTAAACTTAAATCATTTAATTTCTGCGCCCAAAGAACCCTTTGCCTGATCAAAAGCTGCATAAGGCCCGCATCTTGAGAAGCTGTCGAATATCTCTGATTAAATTCATCCAACACTTTTTTCTGTGGGCCAAGTTCTATCCATTTTCGGTTCAAAGACGCCAGTTTCCCATTCTGGGATATACTAACGACTCCAAAATATAAATGCACTAAAACCAACAAGCTAAGCAAAACGGGAATAGCAAAAACAAATAATTGGTCCTGATTCAAAAACGATCTGGTCTCTACGGTAACCTGTTCAGAAACCTTCTCTCTAGTTTTAACTCTTAACTCTTCAGGTAATAAATTTATCTCTATCATTTTTAACGCAACGCCAAACCAACGGCAATATTAAACTGAGCGGAAAAATCGTTTAATTTTTGCATATCTATTTTGTCGGAGATCTTTATCTGTTTAAACGGATCCCAAGGCTCTACCGGAATACCTAAACAAGCAGATAGCATCTGGATTAAGCCGTTAATTTTACTACCCCCGCCGCTTAAGAATATTTTAACTACACTGGAGGTATTTTGACTTTCATAATAATCGAATGAGGTACGTATCTCGGTGGCCAGGCTTGTGAGCACACTCTCAATCCCAGCCTTTACTTTATCAGCCTTATCCTCGGCAGGATTGATCTTTTGCTCCTCTGCCTGCTTAAAATCAATCTCAAAGATATCCATAAGTTTCTTGGTAAAATTTGCACCCCCACAATGTATATCGCGGCTCAAACGCGGGATTCCATTATCAAGGATATTAACATTACTGACTGATGCGCCGATATTTAAAAGGCAAATAGACTTATCTTCCGGAACATCTACCCTAGGATAATTAAAATTAAAAGAATTAACCAGGGCAAGCGAATCTATATCAATAATATTGGGCCTTAATCCCGCATTCTCCAGGATCCGGAACCTTTGCTGCATCAATTCTTTTTTTATAGCAGCAATCAATACCAACATCTTATTTTCGGGCAAGTCATTCTTCAAAATCTCAGCATCAAGATAAACCTCATTAAGTGAAAAAGGAATATATTTTTGGGCTTCAAATTTAAGTGCCTGCCTAAGTTCGGTTTTACTCATCCGCATAAAATTTACGTAACGAATAACCGTAGATGTACCGCAAAAAGATAAATTTACCAGGTCGGCATCCTGAACATGCCTAATTTTCTTGAGCACATCCGTCGGATCAAGCTGGCCTTCCTCTAAATCAAAATTAACAAGCTCGATAATATTATTAATTTTTAATCTTACGCATTTAATCGACTGCGTACCAATATCCAGCCCAATACTAAACTTATCCTTTGTTCTGGGTAACTTTATTTTAGAAAAAATATTCATCTTTAATTAGATTTCCAGGAAACTACCTGTTTATTTAATGAAGCAACTGCTCCTAAGGCAGTAGTTATTTTATCGATATCATAATTAATAGTAACATTACCGGTAATAGTTGTGTCTACTGTTGTGCTACTTTCTGCTAAAACACTACCGCTGGTAGTAACATTTCCAGCCATAGTAAGAGTGCCAATTACATAGATGATCCCGTCGAAAACAACCGTACCGGAAAACCTCACATTGCCATTAATCACGAGCACTCCGCTGCCGGTAAGATTTCCAGCTACACTTAAAGTTTGGCCCGAAGGAACTTCAATCCATGTAATGCCATTAACCGGAGCGCCAAAATTACTTGGGGTATAATAATGGGTAGCCCCGGCCTGCATCTGAGCCTTAGTCACCCCAAAAAGGTCGGAAAAATCCAAAGTAGAATATTCCTTGGAGCTATCGTTGGGGTTAATATCCACACTCCCTTTTATCTCTAATTCCGTAGTAGTTTCAATCCCATATTTAAACTTTGCAGGATTCGTATTGCCAATCTTAACAGAAGCGGTGATTACACGCGTAATCACAGCCCCATCGGCACGATTAACTCCTCCGGTGGAAGTAATGGTATAGTAATTGCCGCTTATGGGCGTAACTACTGCATTATAAGTATAATTTACTCCCCCCAAAGCACCGCTGGCACCTGCGGGAAAATTAACATAAGCATTCGCCACCCCTGCTTCGGCCAACCAAAAAGCACGCGTGGAATCAGCAGATCTTTTCGCAAGATTACTCTCGTTAATATTCTGTAAATAAAATGCAGTAAGAAGTAACGAAAGTATTAAAGTAACTAACAATGAAAAAATAAGCACAAACCCTTGGCGATTATTCATTGCGTATTTTTGTCTCTGCAGTTAAAGAAACTGTAAAATTTACTCCCTTTTCGGAAACCTTACTTACTGAAATTAAGGTAATTATTTTTTTGCTTGTTCCTACGCTATTATCTAAATTAATTAAGTTTCCCAAACCATCGCGCGTAAAAAATGGTTGTGCCACTATCCCATTAAATACCCATGAGTTTAAAACTGCGCCTGCACCATTAACCAGGTTTCGAGTAAGAATCTTAGCAGCAGCATTATAATTATATTCTATATAGTTAGCATCCAGCTGGTAAGTATTGCCCGCAATATCCCAGCCTAATACCGGCCTGAATTTTATATGTGTTGCGCTAGGGTTATTATTAGCTAAATCCCACACCACTGCCTGGCGCAAATCTTGCCCAATCCAATCACTCACCCTGCGCGCTTGTGACTGAGCCTGAACCTTAGCCGAACTTAAATCATTTATATTTTGTCCAGTGTTTAAAATATAAAACAGAGCCGTTACTATAAAAGCACCGATTATCGCGCAAATAAGTATCTCGATAATAGTAAAGGCGCGTTTATTATTTAGCAATACAAGTGGACAAAGAAAAGCTCTTTGTCTGATTTTTTTCCTGCCAACTGACATTTACGGTTAAATTAGCTAAATTTACCCCTACGCTGCGAATAAGGGCTACGGTTTCCCCTGGTAAATTATGAAAAACTGGCGCTGTATAGCCTGATATCGCCCCATAACTAACACCTTTTAGCTGTTCAAGGACATATTGCGCATCATTGACGGCAGTGGTTAAATTAACGCTAGAATCAGCTAAAAATATAAGTTGCACAAAACTCAAAATCGACCCTACAATTACTAAAAGAGTAATTGCTACGGCCACCATTAATTCAACTAAGGTAAAACCTTTTTTATTTCTTATCGCAGCTCTCTGCAATGATCAGGCCTCCGGTAGAAATACTGTAAACCATTTTTCCAGTAAATTTACAATCCAACGGGGTTGCCGAACAGTTATATCCTCCCGGATCAAGGCGCTGGCAATCATACTGATAACCACGTACCGAAGAAACAGCCAGATAATTCCTTTCTAAATAAGCAGGTTTATTCTTAGTAAAAGCCTCGATATTTTCAGGATACTGATTTTTATTATCCTTAGCATAATTCTCCAGGGCAGTAGAAAGTAGCTTGAGGTTAACCTGAGCCAAGAGCTGATTCTGCTGGATATTATAAATGATTACCTTATGTATCGCCATGCGCAATAATAATGCGAACAAAGCTACAAGAATCATAATGGTAACAAAGCTTCTGGCCTGTCGATTAAACATAGTTAGAAATCCTTAAAATCCATGTCATTGGATACGGAAGTATCGGAACGCTTGAGGATGCCTCCGGTAGAAATCTGATAATTATGGTCAGCTAGTGCCGGATTTACACTCAAAGCTTTGATATCATAACCTGCAGGATTTACCGAATTAATGATATAACGGAAATTACCGATTTGGCCTATGCTGATTAAATCCTGGAAAAGACAATTATCGTCGATAAGAAATTGTAAATTTGTTTCCTCCGCAGGAGCGTATACTCCAGCATGGCGTGCTGAATATACTTCAAAACCGCTGGCAATAGCCTTAAGATTAGCCATACAATTAGATTCGTTAGCCTGTTTTCTAAATTGTACACCCTCAACAATAGCCACAGAGACAAGAAGAGAAACAATGGCCATAACCATCATTATCTCAATAAGTGTAAACCCAGTTTTTGGCTTAAACATTATTTTTATAATAACATAAAGACAGTATTTAGCAATTACTTTTTATCAGCTATTAACCTCTTGGCCCTGATATGATTAGGATTAATTTTTAAAGCCTTATTTAAAGCAAATTTTGCCTTAGCATCCTCCCCTTTATTCAAATAAGCTAAACCCAAATTATAATAGTAATCGCAGGATTTTGGATCCAGATCCAAGGCGCAAATAAAAGCGCTAACTGCCTGGTTCCAAAGATTATTTTGGGCAAAATTGATTCCTAAATTATTATAAAACATAGCGGCATTATTAATAAAAGTTGTATTTTTAAGGAAATCAGCAATAATTTTACGTTTTAGCGTATCAGTGCCAAGCCCAGATTCACCCAAAGACCCTAAAATATGAGATACCGCCAAATCAAAATTACCTCTGACCAAATAAATGCGTGCCAGGTTAAAATGCGTAAATTTAAGGCTCGGATCAAGTTTAAGCGCCTGATTGTATTTTACAATTGCATCATCCAGAAACCTCGTAACTTCATAAATATTCCCCAAATTATTATACACCTCTGCAGCTTTTGCGCCAAGCTGGCTTTTTTCCAATAAAATGTATTCGGCTTTTGCCTGATTATAAAGTTTTAGTTTAAAATAAAGATTAGCTAAATTTGAATGGGCCTCAATTAAATCCGATTTAATCTCTATGGCTCTCTTATACTCATTTTCTGCTTCTTTAAGGCGCCCAAGATATTCATATTGCAGGCCCAAATTATTATGTGCCTGAAAGCTGTTTGGAGAATACTTGATAATATTTTTATAAAAAACTAACGGGTTCCTCCACTCAAAATTTCTGCCGGCAGAAAGAATAATATAAAATACAGTAAATAACCCTACCACTAGAATAAATAATCCTTTTCTTAAGGCCCTATGAAAAATATAGGCAACCAGCATAAAGAAACTTATCGATGGAAGATAAATAAAATGTTCGGCAACAAAAGCATTGATAGGAAAAATTCCGGATTGGGGAATAAAAAAAACCAACGACCAAAGAAGCATAAATGAAACAACTTTGTTTTTCTCTCGATAGATAAGATAACGCCAACAGGTAAAAATAATTAACCCAATAAAAAATACAGCCACTAAGATGCCAACAGGGCTTGTAGGCCTAAGCAACTCCCTATTCATATGCAGGCCAACCGGAAAAAAAAGTAGCTTAAAATAAGTAAGGATAACTTTAGGAAAAACACTCAAGCGGATAAACCAGGAAACATTGGCCAAGGCAGGAGGACGTAAGGTTAAAAAATTAAATAGGGTTAACCTTAAGAGAAGATAAATTATACTTATAACAAAATATGGAAAAATGGTTTTGACAAAATAATGCTTTTTTTTTAATTTTTCCTTCAGGAAGAAAAAAATATAACCGCAAATTATAAAAGGAAAAACGATGGCAACCTCTTTAGATAATATGGCCAATACAAAACTAAATATGGATAAAATATAGAGAAAAAGTGGCCTTTTAATATTATTTTGGCTTCTGATAAAAAACAAAAGGCTAAGAATCACAAAAAGTCCCATAAGCATCTCTGCCCTGCCCGAAATATAAGTAACAGCCTCAGTATGAATAGGGCTGGCAGCAAAAAAAACAGCGCTGGCTATTGCCACAGGCAAATTTTCAATCAGATTAAATATGAGAAGAAAAACCAAAAAAGAAACACCAATTTGCAAAATAATATTGGTTAAATGAAAGCCCGAAGGTTCTAACTGCCAGAAATGATAATCAAATATATAGGAGATAGTTTGAAGCGGACGATAAAAGTTAGAGCCACTATTTACTCCAAAGTAAAGATCGTTGGTAAAACTTAAAGGTAAATTCTGCACACTGCGGATAAGTGTATTTTGAACCACCAAGGCCTCATCATCCCAAATAAAAGGATTTCCCAGGCTAGTAAAATAAGCAAGAAAACATACAGTAGCAATTAGAATAAAAACAAAAAATTTAATTTTCATTATTTTCCCGTCATTCTGAGTCCGCAATCACTTCAGTGACGGACGAAGAATCTAGATCCTTCGGGCCTGCGGCCCTCAGGATGACTTTCGCTCTAATAAATAAAAAGGGGCCAGATCTAATAGATCCGACCCCTTTTTCACAAAAAACAATTTTTATAATGGTGTAAGCACTCCACCTGTAGAAGCTGTATAAGTTACGCTTCCGGTTGTTCCTTGAGTAACAGGACTAGCTACAAAGGTATAACCGCCTGCAGTTAAAGTACAAGCATAGTTATAACCCTGAACAGCAGTAGTTCCACCACCTGCGTCAGCGCAATAGTTGCCTGCAGAGGCTATAAAATCTTGCAAACCACCTGCACCTACAGCTGTAGGATAGGCACCACTGTGACTGGTTGAGAAGGTTTCTGCCGCAGTAGATAAACTACGTACTGTAGCTTTTGCTGCTGCCTCATTAGCTGTCCTTCTTGCAGTAAGCAAATTAGGTACTGCAATCGCAGCTAATAATGCAATAATCGCAACTACGATCATAATTTCGACGAGTGTAAAACCTTTTCTATTCATTGAAAAGCTCTCCTCCTTCCTAAGGTTAAATTGACTTTTCGCGTTAACTTAAAAACTAATTCTTATCGTTGTATCCAATAATTAAGACTAGATTCATAAGATATTAATCTTCAAGCTCACACTAAAGTGCACCTTTTGTATCACTATAAAATGTAACATGATAGGAATATTTTGTCAAGCAAGAAAATATCTTTTCTATATTATTACTACGCCCTCCTAACCCTCTTATATTGATCAAACTCTTTTACCCCTCTTAAAAAAGTATAGGTCCCTAATAACCTTGCAGCGGAAATTATCCACCTATACCACAAAAACTCAGTAAGGCTAAGGAATATGAGATACATTATATAACGCAATGGGAACAGCCTTTGAATACGTATGGACGAAAATATGGAAAAGATAGAGATGAATGCCTGAGTCAAAGACATAAACAAAGTAAATAAAATAAAAACCCTTAAATCCAACGCACCCAGCGCCCACCCTAAACCAACAAAAAAAATACTTGCAACCTCAAAAAAAACTCCGAAAACTTCATAAAGTAGAAAATAGGGAAGAGTAATAAATGCGAAGGCGCCAAAACGCGGATTAAGGATCATATATTTATAGCGTGCCACAGTTTCATCCGTAACCCTCTGCCAACGGCTACGCTGCGAGATAATAGAAGTTATGTTGGCTGGCCCTTCGGTCCATCCAACCGAATACGGCAACATAACTATCCTATAATCCTTATCCTTGTTCTTCACTAAATAATCATGGGCGCGAAAAGTAAACTCGATATCTTCACAGGTAAAATCCGCCGAGAAACCGCCTAATTCATACAAAATGTCCCTGCGCCACATGCTAAATCCCCCTGCCACAACCGGCATGGCATTATACTTACTCCAGCCGATACGATTACCTATAAAAGAACGGATATATTCCAGGTTCTGATAAGCTATTAACGGGTTAAAGGAAAAATGCCTATCTAAAATTCTCCCCTCTTTTATTTTAAGGTCATTAGAAAGCCCAAAGTAACTGCCAATCCCTATAATCTTATCCGGATCCCGGTCAACGTAGGCCATTACTTTCAGTAACGCATCCTGCTCAAGCACAGTATCAGCGTCAACAAAACACACATATTCATTCCTGGCGAAATTGAGCCCGGCATTAACCGCCCCGGCTTTCTTCATGCCCGCATCCTTGCTTATCACTGTAACAAAAGGATATTTTAAGCTCTTAAATACCTTTAGCACAACACCATCTTTATAATGTTTTATATACGGTATATCCAGAAGCTCTAATTTCAAAATCTTATCCACTGTCTCTAAGGTTTTATCCTTAGAGCCGTCATCAACGATAATGACTTCAAATTTAGGATAGTTAAGGTTGAGAACAGACAATAAAGCATCGGCTATCCACCCTTCTTCATTCCTGGCCGGCATAATAATACTTACAGATATGGCGTTACTAGCTAGGTAAACCAAAGGATAATCTTCTGTCTGACTCTCCCACGACCTTTTTTTTCCTTCAATAAAACTAAGAAACGCCAGGAACAAGTAAAAAACCAGAAGAAGTAGAAAGTAACCGAAGAAAAAAATAAAAATAAAATAAGTAATCTTTATGATCGGTATATTCATAACCATCAACCTTTGTCTCCTGCAATATCTTTTTCTAAAATATTCGCAGCCGCCTTATCTAGATACCTTATAATATCCAAGAGCCTGCTGCGTTCATCTGCTGAAAGAATTAATAATGACCCTTGGAGCCCGGCATAAGCGCGAGAAATTATTAAGCCTTTTAGCAAGCCAGTAGCCACATCTTTATCTTTTTCATGCTCGGCCGTTAATATATTCCTAAACAACTTAATAATGTAACCTGATGCTTCCAGTGATTCTACGCAGACCCTTCTGGCTATTTCATCATTACCATACAGGAACTTTTCCACATAAGAAAGGCATAAATCTATATTCTCGGTCATCAGAGCCTTTACGCTCTCTATCACCGAAAGAGACCCGTCGTTAATCCTACTCATAATTTCAGGAAGGCCGTTTTTACCCAAAACCTTAAAAAGCGCCTTTACCGAAGAAACCCTGACCATCCAGGAATCATCAGCAAGACATTTTACGATCGCCCCTGCCGAATCTTTACTGCCAAATTCACCTAGGCAATCAGTTGCACAAGCGCGCACTTGTGCAGATTTATCCCTTGTAAGCTCCTCTATTTTGTCAGAATACTGCGAGGCCTTAAGTTTACAAATAAGTTTAACCGACCAACTCCTAATTTCATGATTCATATTGTTAACCAGCCCAATAACCTCAGTGGCTATTTCAGAAGGAAATGACTCTAAGAGCGAAAGTATCCTGTAGCGGTAAAAAAGGCGTTTTCTAATAAAATCCAAAAGAATTCTAGCGGATGGAATATTTTTAATCTGGCCAAGCGCAATAATTGAAAAATACGAAATATCAGTATCTAAATCATTAATTGTTTTCTTAAGGGTGTTTACGGACGAATCAATTTGGGCATACCCTAAAGTTAAAATAGCCTCAACGCGGCGCCATTTACTCCAGGAAGAGACCGCTGTTTTTTCTATCGCGGCCAATTTCTCAACTGAAACAAAACACTCTTTTAGGATATTTTGTTCGGCCTCGTTGAAAAAAACTACTTCCCTGTTTCTGTTAGTAGCTACATCAAGAAACTGTTGTTGAGTAATTTCAGAGACTATCGGCAGGCATACCTTATTATCCGAACGCTTGCCGGAAGAAACTAACTCATAAATATTCCTCTTAATATTTAATAGGGTGCGGGCGCGTTTTTTCCAGTAGTATTCTTGGGCTAGCGAATAAAAAATAGTAAATAACCCTAATAGGATTACTAGAAAAAATAGTATTCTATCAATAACCCAAATTAAATCCGCATGATAATTATACATTTAAAATTTAAGTGATATAGAAGTATTGATGCTGCGCTTAATAAAATCGGGTTTCTCTGTCCCGTAAGAATAGCCAATCCTAGCGGTAGCCCAAGAGCAAATATTGAAGTTGAGCCCGGTAAAAACTATATAACCAAACTGATCATATGCCGGCAGCTCAAAAATGTCATAAAGCCGCCTGCCTGCAGCCGCTCCTAACAACAGAGAAAAACGTTTACCCAACGCAAAATTTCCTTTTACTGTACCAAAATGCGCTACACCTCGGCTCTCAGTAAGAGTCATGCCATAATCTACGCTGACATAATTATCCCCAAAATAATATATCAACCCCGGATAAACCATATGAGTATCATTAATAGCGTAATTGCGGAAATTATATCCCGCCTGCCAATAGAGGCCGTTTTTAATCCGATGGCCGTATTCAATGATAGATTGAAATTTATACATATAGGTAACATCCCAGCCCCAGCCTGCTTCGACATGCGCGTAGGAATTCGGAAAACTAAGATAAGTGCCCAAATACGCCGTATAGTTATTCACGCTAAACCGATTCCATTGCGACATAGTAAGATATCCCTGAACATTCTTGTATCTGTAGCCTATCCGGTTAGTAATCTCCCTCCACCTTCCGGGACGGGACCCCTGCACTACCTTGCTAGGTTCATAATAAGAATCAACTAGAATCTCTCCCTTGGCCTCTACTTGCTCTTTTACAATGCTTGGCGCAGGTAAAACTGTCCTTAACATTTGTTCAGTCGGAGATTCGCCGGATGCGTAAACAATCAAAGGCGCGATAAATATCAGCGTAAAAATAAAAATGATACATTTTCTCATTTTTTATGCTTTGGCGCTATCCCCAAAGTATTGCTTATCTTATCTATCTCAGTTTGTAGATCGCTGGTCTTCATAATGAACCCAGAGGCATTAAATTGATTAGCTTCTTTAAATCTTTCTTCATTACTGAATGCCGTAATTATAAATATAGGTATTTTCTGGTCATCTTTTCTTATTTCCCTTAAAACTTCAAGGCCATTTATTTCCGGCATCATTACGTCAAGAATAAGCATGTCCGGCTTTTCCCGTTTAAATTTTTCCAAAGCCTCCTTACCATTCATCGCAGTAATAACGTTATAGTCATTGGCCTCTAATCTAAGTTTTAATAACTGCAAAAAATCTACCTCATCATCCACCAGCAATATTTTTTTCTTTTCCATTGTGCTCCTTTCGTTCTATATTCTATCCAGCTCTTTCGGGTTCTCTTCAAAATAATCTTTCATCTTCTTAAGTATCTGCGGTATCGTAGTCTCAGGGGTAACTCCGGAAATCTTCTTTAATTTAGTTAAGTCCGGAATCCTCTTTTTTATATCCTCAAACCTGTTGCCGTAATATTTCTGATACGGCTCAAAGACTATTTTAGAAGAACTTTTAGTAATGCGCTTTATTTCACAAGCCAGATCCTTAATTGAAATCAGGTTATTGGAGCCAAGATTAATAACCTGGCCAACAGCCTGTTGATTCTGTGCAAGTTTCAGTATTATATTTATAGCGTCATCAATATAAGTAAAACACCGAGACTGTTTCCCATTTCCATATACATAGATAGGCTGATTTTGTAAGGCGCTCTTAAAAAACCTCGGGATAACCATCCCGTAACGGCCCACCTGCCTGGGGCCGACTATATTAAAAAACCTGACAATTACAACCGGCAGCCCTCTTTCACGATAATATCCAATAGCAAAAAATTCATCCAGTAATTTCGAACAGGCATAACTCCATCTGTTCACGTCAGGAGGCCCAATCACAACATCATCATCTTCTTTAAAAGGATACTTATTAGATTTGCCATATACTTCTGAAGTCGATGTTAAAACCACCTTTACGCCTTTTGATGAAGCATATTTTAAGATAATACTGGTACCGATAGTATCATAGATAACGGTATCCAGCGGCTTCTCAATCACATTTTTAACCCCAACAGTGGCGGCCAAATGATAAATTAAATCACTCTCTTCTATCGCCTTGCTCAATATCGTCTCGTCGGTTATTGAGCCGACTATCAGATTAAAATTCTTATTATTAAGCATATCCTGAATATTTTCTCTGCTTCCGGTAGAAAAATCATCGATAACGGTTATTTTATATTCTTCGGCCAGAAGCCGCCTTGCCAAAGCCGAGCCAATAAATCCTGCGCCTCCGGTAATCAATACATTCTTAATTTTCTTCGTAACCACCTCATGATTTACCCTTCTTAGCGCGGCTTTAATCCTTGCCAAAAACTCCTCTGGCTCGTAAGGCTTGGTAATATAATCCTGCGCGCCCATATTAAACGCATTCACCCTGTCCGATTGGTCCGATTTTGCGGTAAGCACTATAACAGGAACTGCTTTAGTAGTTTCATCAAGCCGGATTTTACGTAAAATTTCATAACCGTCTATCCCTGGCATTACTAAATCAAGAATTACAAGATCAGGCACATCTTTCTTTAGGAATTCAATCGCCTCCTCCGGAATATTGACGACAGATACTTGGAAACCATGGCGTTTTAGTCTTACGGAAATCAAAGCTGTTGCTTCTTTATCGTCATCAATAACCAAAATATGCGAATCATTCATAATTAAGCTCTCCCGTTAATAATCTTGGCAATTTGGTTTCTTATCTTCTGGGCATCATGGCGAATCAACTCCTGCTCATCAGATAAATCGGTAATTATAATACTAGCCCTGGTAAGCTTTCTGATCTTAGCCAAATTTCCTATCTGAACCGGAAACTGCCCCTTCTTGGCGTACTTAAGAAGTGCCTCTGTGTGTAGTTTACTATTGTCAGCAAGAATAATATAATCAAGGCAATCTTTCTCTAAATAGCGCAGGATTTGGCTAATATGGTCAAAAGCATCATAACCAAAGGTCTCTCCCGGTTTAGTCATTAAATTACAAATATAAATCTTTTTCGCCCGGCTCTTAACTATTGCCTGGCGAATATCTTTGATTAAAAGGTTAGTTATAACGCTGGTATAAAGATCGCCAGGGCCTATAGTAACAATATCGGAATTAATAATAGCGGAATAGGCATTGATGTCGCATTTTGGAAGCGGTTTATGCCAGCATTTCTTTATACGTAATTCAGGCGAGCGGCCTTTACACAGATCAATATTATTCTCGCCCTTAACCATACTCCCATCTTCAAACTTAGCATACAAAATAGATTCTGTAGAAGCAATAGGATAGACTATGCCGTTAATGTTGAGTATATCTCCTACGCCTCTTGTCGCATTGGACATCGAGCCTTCAATGTCACTGAGCACAGTTAAGAGAAGGTTGCCAAAACTATGCCCCCTAAAACCCTCCCCCTTGCTAAACCTATACTGGATAATTTTATTCATTATCTCGGGCGCGTTGGAAAGGGCAACTAAGCTCCGGCGTATATCTCCAGGAGGCAAGATTCCAAAAGAATCCCGCAATCTACCGGATGAGCCTCCATCATCAGTTGTACTAACAATAGAAATAGGCAGAATAGCCGGCAAACTCTTAATACCCAAAAGAAGGTTAAATAACCCTGTCCCGCCGCCGACACAAGAAATTATTTTTTTATTGTTCAAGATCGCGCTTAGCCTGAGATTTACTTCACGCACATTATAAGGCTTAAGGATATAATCTGAGGCGCCCGCTGCTTTAGCCGCAAGGACAGCTGAAATTGATTTTTCACTCGACAATACCACAAAATCTTTTTTGGATCGGACAAGGGTATTAAGAATATTCTTTAGCAAGCGGGGATTCGATAGGTAGGAATCTTTATCAAAAATAACTATCTGTGCCTTTCTTAACCTTGGAGTTATTTCATTATAAACGTTGGCTATCTCCACCTCCAAAGCAAGGTTGGATAATACCTCTTTGATTTCGTAGATCGAAGGCCCAGAACCTATGAGTAGAAATTTATTATACATTGTTAATAACTAACCTTTCTTTACCTTAGTCAACTGATCTTTAATATCAAGAAGTAGAGTGGAGGCATCAAAAGGCTTAATAATATAAGCATCCGCCCCTGATTCATGAGCTTTTTTTATGTCATCCGTGCGGTCTTTAGCGGTAAGCATAATTATGGGGATACTAGAGCTAGATGGATCTTTTTTGAGTACTTGGCACACTTTAAAACCATCTATCTTTGGCATTAGAATATCCAACAACACCAAATCCGGTTTTTCTTTAGCAAAAACCCTAAGCGCCTCCTCTCCATCAGCAGCAGAAACCACCTGATAATTATTTGCTTCAAGTCTCAGTCGTACAAAATCCACTAAGCTATGTTCATCATCAACAATCAGAATTTTTTTCTGCATCTGGTCACCTCCCTATGAAACCATTATAAAATACTATTCTTAGTCATCCTGACCTTGAGCGGAGCGAAAGGGAAGGATCTTGTTTTTAGATTCTTCGCCCGCCACTAAATTGATGGCGGGCTCAGAATGACGTACAAATTAAAACTATTTATTCAAAAGCTCAGCTACCTTGGCTAAAAAAATACTTGCCTCAAATGGTTTAACAATATAGGCATCCGCCCCCACTTCTTTACCTAATTCCATATCGGTTTCCTGGGTGCGGGCGGTAAAAAGCATAATCGGAATCTGTTTATATTTTTCATCAAATTTTAACTGACGGCAGACACTATACCCATCAAGCTTAGGAAGCATAAGATCAAGAATAATTAAATCCGGTTTTTCTTTGCGCGCCTTATCCAGGGCATCCTGTCCGTCAAAAGATTTAATCACTTGATAATCGTTTGCCTCTAGCCTTATGGTAAGCATCTCTACCAGTTCCGGCTCATCATCAACAACAAGTATCTTTTTCTTATCCATAACCTTAAACCTTGCCCTCGTTAATTTTATTACGCAGTAAATCCAATACCGACATCAAGGTTGCCTGTATATCCGGAGAATAAATGTTCAGCTTAGGGATAAAAGCGCTTACCCCTAACTCCTGCGCGGCTTTTATGTTGTTAATATCCGCATAAGCAGTAAGCATAATTACAAATAAATCTTTATCAGATTTTCTTATTTCCTTTAAAACTGACGTACCGTCCATATTCGGCATAAGATAATCCAAAACCACAATATCAGGCTTCTTTTCTTTAATTATGGCTAAAGCCTCCTTACCGCTTTCTGCCAAAAGTACATCATACCCCCAAGACTCAATATGCTCCTGTATTAAGGCCAAATAATCAACTTCATCGTCGACAACTAATACCTTTATCTTGTTCATAGCCCCTCCGATATTTTATCTGTGAAATGTTTAGGCAGTGTAAAAATAAATTTTGAGCCACGGCCTACTTCACTTTCTACCCAAATCCTACCACCGTACAACTCAACCAAACCCTTAGCAATAGAAAGTCCTAAGCCCGTACCCTTTTCCCCTGCTCCGGCAGTGCGCCCAAACTGCATAAATTTGTTGAATACTTTAGGAAGATTTTCCGGAGCAATACCAATACCAGTATCAGTAACTGCAAATTCCAACTCATCCTCTTTCTCAATCAACGAAATACAAATATAGCCTTTCTCGGTAAACTTAAAAGAATTATCAATTAGGTTAGTAAAAACCTGAATAAGTTTATCTTCATCAATATAAAAGCTCAATTCCTTATTTTGTGGCAAATTAACTCTTAGCTCCAATCCTTTCTCCTTCACCTTCAATGCAAATAAAGCAACAACATTAGCAATCAAGTTCTTAAGATCAACATTCTTATTTTTTAGTTCCATCTTGCCTGATTCAATCCTAGAGATATCCAACAGGCTATTAATAATCCTAGCCAAACGGTCAATATTATTCTTAGAGGTAATCAAAATCTTGTTCTGCTTAGGATTAATATCGCCGACTACCCCATCTAAAATCAAACTGATCCCTTCTTTGGTTATCGAAAGGGGAGTGCGTAATTCATGGGAAACGATAGAAACAAACTCCGATTTGAGCTTATCGAGTTTTTCCAGCTCTTTATTTTTGACCTCCAATTCTTGTTGGTATTTTTTTAATCGAGTAATATTTCTAGCAATATGGACACACCCAAAAAATTCGCCATTTTCTTCAAAGATCGGAGAAGTAGTTATCAATAGCATAACGCCGCCTAAGCCAGGATCATCCACCTCCTCTGTGTGGGCTTTTAGGTCGCAGCGAGTTTCTGCAAAAGGACAATTTGGCCAAGGGTGGCCTAAATGATGGACCAATTCAAAACACTTTACTCCCACCACATCTTCGGGTTTAAGCTTAAAAAAATCTAAAAAACTCTTATTAGCCTTAATAATATTATAATCTCTATCCTGAATGAAAATCATATCCTCCATAGAATCAAATGTTCTCTGCCATTCTACGGCAGCTTGCCTTAGCCCTTCCTGCGCTCTCTTACGTTCAATAATTTCTAGATTAAGATTTTTAAGAGAGGTTGTAGAGGTTTTTAACCTAACCGTCATCGTATCAAATGCCCGGGAAAGCTGGCCAATCTCATCATCCACATCTGTACCTACTTTATAATCTAGGTTGCCCCTTCCGATTATCTCCGTTCCTTTATGCAGCTTATGGATCGGTTCCGTAACGAGTTTGGCAAGGTACATTTCTAATAAGTAGGCAGAAAACGGCACAATAAACAATATAAGCAAGAAAAGAATACGCAATTTCACTAAGGGCGCAAATGCCTCTTTTTCGTCTATTTCCGCAAAGACATACCACTGCATTTCAGGGATATACCTATATGTACCTAGGACTTTTACGCCGAGGTAGCTTGAAAAAAGAACCACATTTGCCCTGTTAAGGCTAGCAGTATTTTGCCCTTGACGGAGCAGAAGATTCTTGACATCCACAACATCAACTTTTTGTTTTAAGAAAGTATCCTTTAAAAATAAAGATGGCGTAACCATATAACCATATTTATTTACAATATAGACCTCCTCAGTTCTACTCAGATTACCTGTATCTAAGGCTATTTTATCCAGCCCTGATAATTTCACGCGAGCAGCTAATACCCCAAGTAATTTTCCCGTTTGGCTATCCGATATTGGCGCTGAGGTAGTAATTAAACGCTCTTTTAACTCTTCAGAATAATAGGCGTCTTTAATAAAAAGACCTTTTTGCCCAGCGGTAAACATAATATCTGCTGATTTATCTATCCCGATATTATGTTCATTAGAAGATGCAACTATGCGTCCGGTTGAGTCTAAAAGTAAAAATTCATATACTTCCGGATTAACCTCTTTGGTCCGCCTTAACCGTTTCATCGCTATACCAAATGCTTCTTTATCGCCTTCAGGCGCATCTTTTAGCGTTATCAGAAAATTCTCTAAAACTACACTTTTTGAAAACTGCGCTATCGAAATTTTTATTAACTCCAAATATGTTTCGATATGCCGGACGTTTTCCTCCGCGGTTATCCCCAACTGCGAGTAAATCGCGCTCTGAAGGTTACTTTTGGCAATTAAATAAATGGCTAACGAAGTAATAAAGGTAAAGGCAATTGTAGGAATTAAAAAAAGGAGGGATATTTTATTGGCTATTTTCATAGATTTGTTGAATTAACATAGTGTTTATGGAACTATTTGCTTCTGGCTTTTTAGTAATCCTGCCGTTCTCAAATTTGATCTTGGTAATTATATCAAATGCCTCCTGCCATTTCCCGGATTTTCCAAAATTAATCTGTTCTTTATATTCAGTCCATCTCAAACTATTAACGCTTCTACTGTAGGCTTCAGGACTAATATTAAAATACTTGGCGATAATTCGATTTGCTTCCTCAGGATGTTTTTTGTAATAGCCTACAGACCTAAACCACGCCCGCATCAAAGCCTTAACCAGTTCAGGATTATTTTTCACTAACTGTTCCCTGACATTAAGAGTATCTATAATTATACCCGGGGCTTCTTTGCTAGAAATCAAAATATAAGCACCCGGCTTGCTCAAGGCTTTAGAAACCCATGGCTCCCAAGTAACTACCGCAACCGCATCTTCGTTTAAAAAAGAGGAGGCTACATCCTCGGGGCTACAGGAAACAATGGTAATATCCTTAAGAGATAATCCGTTTTTATAAAAAAGATACGCGATGAATGCCTCTCCGACATTATCTCGAGAAAAAACTATCTTTTTCCCAATTAGATCTTCCAGGTTTTTAATCTCCTTATTTACTACTACGGCATCGCCGCCAAAAGAACGGTCAATTTCCAGAACCGCTACGATTGGCGTATCTTGGGATTTTTTAGAAACCAACAAATCAATTGTCCCAGCCTCGCAATCAAGCATGCCGGCTTTAAAGGCATCCCTACGGCCACCATCCGACTGTTCATCCACAAAGATTAAATCTATTCCTTCATCCTTAAAGAATCCTTTTTCCTGCCCCAGATAAAATGGGCCATAGCCTACCCAAGACTGGAAGGCAATATTAACCTTTGTTAGCTTTTTCGGTTGTTGAACGCAGCCGCTAACCACCAAAACCAGGAATATTCCAATAATAAAGCTAGCTTCTTTCTTCATCTTAATAGGAAAACTAACATTTAACAAGATTAACTAAATTATTTTACCTTAATAGATATATATTGCAAGTATTTATTGGAAAAGTAAAAAGGGAGGGTTTCCCCTCCTAGGGAACGCCCCCTTTTGCCACTTTTCAAGCTCTAGCAGCAATATATACGTACTTTAAACATTTACTACCTGAATTACTAATATTATGCGGTGTTTTAGGCGGGATATAAATAAACGAATTTTTCTTTACACTAATTCTCTTCCTTGTTCCGTAATAAATTACGGCTGTTCCGGTAATTATAAAAATAACCTCTTCGCTTGATCCGGTATTATGTAACCCTACAGATTCTTTGGGTTTCAAGGTAACAAACCCACTTCGTAATCCTTTAGGTTTAGAAGAATCGCCAAAAAGCCGCGTAAACTTTTGATTACCTTTTAACTCTACAGAAAAAACCTTCTCTTTTACCATAAATCTAATGATCCTCTCCGTGATGCTCCAGGTGTAAATGAGGATGAATATGTATTTTATCCTTATGCCTGTGGCTATGAATATGCACTAAGTTATTTGCCTGAAGCAAAGCGTTATCCTGAAGAATCACATCAGGATGCCCAAAAGCGGCAATTTTCTTTTGGCTATCAAAAACATAAACTATATCGGATATTTCTTCCACAATATGTAAATCATGGGTCGAGGTGATAATTGTCTTACCATTAGAATTCTCATCAATCAGCAAATCAATGATATGCCGGGAGGTTAACGGGTCAAGGCCGGCAGTCGGCTCATCTAAAATAATAATTTCCGGCTCAATTATCAAAACAGAAGCAATAGCTACTTTACGCTTCTCTCCAATACTTAATTGATGCGGCAAACGATTTAATAATTCCTGAATCCCTAAAATATCGATAAGTTTATCTAAACGTTGCTGAATTTGGTCCTTTGGAAAACCCAGCTGCAGCGGACCAAAAACTATATCCTCTTTTACTGTCGGACAAAATAACTGTGCGTCAGGATTCTGAAAAATAAAACCTACCCTTCGCCTGAAATTAAACGAAAATTTATCATCATTAAAAATTTCTTCGTTTAATTCTTCCCCACAGAAAACCACCCTTCCCTTGCCAGCAAATATAAGCCCGTCAAGTATCTGTAAAAAAGTGGACTTACCTGAGCCGTTTGCTCCGATTATAGTTATCTTTTGGCCTTGATTAATTCCAATGTCAACACCACATAAAGCAGGAAACTGGCCCAAGTAAGAAAAATGAACATCGTTTAATTCAAAAATTACATTATTCATAATAACACCCTAAAATCCGTGTCATTGCGAGCCCAAAGGGCGAAGCAATCTAAAAGATTGCTTCGCCGCCTACGGCTCCTCGCAATGACACACTACCATTGCCTTGCAGCAACTATAATGATTATTAGTACCGTAACTAACCACAACCAATCCCTTCCCTTAATCTTGAAATCATTCCAGGCTACTGCCTCTCCCCGAAACCCCCGGGAAAGCATCGCCCCATACACTTCCTCATTAAGTTTAACTGAGCGGTTCCAAAGAGACACCACATTCCAGGCAACAATATTCTGGCCAAATTTATAATTTACAACCTTACCCACTCGGCTTCTAACCGCCAAATATGTGTGCTCAATTATTTCGACAAACAGATATATATATCGATAACACATCCCTAAAATCATCACAAAAATCTGCGGGATTTTAAAAATACGCAAAACTTTTAATAATTCAAAATGCTTCGTAGTGATACTTAAAAGCACAGCATAAGACACACAAATAAGCACACGCGTAACGAAAATCAAAGCCGCAGAGAAATTAATAAAAAAGGCAGGAATTGCAATAAATAATGAAAACAACGGAATAAAGATCCATGTTCTTTTTAAGAAAAATCCTAAATTTATCTTAGAGATTAATACGAGTAGCAGGCACAGCGCATAAAAAAAGAACAAAATAAAAATATTACGAGTAAACAGTAATTGGATAATAATTAGTAAAAAAGTAACCGCCTTAAACCTTGGATCCAGCGACTGCAAAAATCCTCCTCGCATAGCAAGCTCTTCAGCAAAAATCAGCTCTTTTAAGAATGCCAAGGCTTCGATGATAGAATGTTGAATAAAGTTATTGTTCTTCATTTTTTACCATCTATCGTCATTCTGAGGAAGCCGCCATAGGCGGCTGACGAAGAATCTCTTGAGATCCTTCGTCGCTTCGCTCCTTAGGATGACGAAAAGAGGTTCTTAACATTAACTACCTAAACCTTTACAGGATATTTTCCGCAGCAAAATTTTTCACCTTCCGGGCAATACTCTAGCGCTTCACATTTGGCCCCGGCAACCGAAAAAACCGCTAGCAATTCCTTACGGCAGATATCCAGCATTTTATTTGCTAACCTACGTATCTCCCATTGCGCTCGAGAGCAACAACGATGCTCAAAAAAATGTAATAACTCACGGCAATTCATGGTCACAACAATTTTGGTTTCGGCTGCCTGCGGAAGCGCAAAACGCGCATCCTGGTTTGCTGCCTCCCCGCTAACATTGTCTTTGCCTAAAAATAAGAGTAATTTAGTATAGCTTTGCTGAATCGTAACCATCAGTTTATCAAACTCATTTTTTGCCTCAAGATTTCTTTCAATAGCAGGCGGAACAATGTAATCAAAATCTTTTTCTTTAACATAACGCTGGCTCTGCTGGCTATATGAAGCCAGGCGATGCCGCACCAATTGATGTGTAAGTGCCCGAGATACTCCCTCAATAGCAAATGTAAACTTAACATGCTCAAGCGGGCTAAGGTGTCCCGAAGCCACAATCTTTTTTACAAACTCCTCTTGCTTTTTAGTGTCCGCCTCCGTATCAGAAAAAACTTCACCTGCGAATTTATCGGAATAACACTGCCGGCAGGCAACATAGATAAGCGATATCGCATTCTGGCTCATCTCTAATAATTTAACATTCATTGTAACTTTAGACATAATTAATCCCCCCTATATTAACTCGAAATACTAACAAAGTTGTAAGCTATAAGTTTTAAGCTTAAAACTTATAGCTTACAACTTATAGCTTATTTATCATTATTTTCTAAGATAAATATCGGGCTGCCATATATGAACTACGCACATATGGGGCGCTTTCAATATGTAAAAATCCAAGCTCATTACCTTTTTCTTTGTAGTAATCAAACTGCGCCGGCCTGACATATTCCTTAACCGGATAATGCTGTTTACTCGGCGCCAAATACTGGCCAATACTTAAAAAATCGCAATCAACCGAACGCAAATGCTCCATAACCAAAATAACCTCTTCTTCTTTTTCTCCTAAACCCAGCATCAGGCCGGATTTAGTCTTAAGTGTTGGAGATATTTTCTTAAGCGTGCGCAGCAGGCTAAACGATCGCGCATAATTTGCACCCTGGCGCACCAATCGATAAAGTGACGGTACTGTTTCAATATTATGCGCAATAATATGCGGCCCGGATTCTACAACGACCCCTAAAGCATCTAAAGAAAGCTTAAAATCAGGAATCAGAATTTCAATAAGCACATTTGGTGACTTCTGCTTAACACACAAAACAGTCTGAGCAAAAATACCTGCGCCTCCATCAACAAGATCATCCCGAGTAACACTAGTAATCACAACATGTTTTAAACCAAGTTCTCTAACTGCCTGCGCAACGCGGTTGGGTTCATCTAAATCAGGCGCAATTGGCGCAGATTTATTAATATTACAAAAACTGCACATACGCGTGCAACTGCGGCCCAGAATCAAAAATGTCGCTTCATTACGCGCAAAACACTCCCCCATATTCGGGCACATTGCCTGCTCACAAACCGTCTCTACCCGCAAATCACGCAGAGCCCTCTTCATTACGGAGCAATTTTGAAGGCTGATTTTTTTATTTAACCAAGCAGGCCTCATAAACCAGTCATTGCGAGGGGACGAACCGATTGCTTCGCCCGTCATTGCGAGGAGTCCCGCCAAAAGCGGGACGACGAAGCAATCTCAAAAACGGGCTCGCAACAGGCTGCGCAATCTCATAATTCACCATACAAATCTTTAAACTCCGGATTAAAATTTTTTATCAAATCAACCTTCTTCTTTCGAGAACCACCCTTAATTTGTTTTTCTCTAATTATAGCATCTTCCATACTATCAAATACTTCATAATAAACAAGCTTATGTACGCTATATTTACTAGTAAACCCTTTAACTAAATTTTTCTTATGTTCATATACGCGTTTCTGTAAATTACTCGTAACGCCAGTATAAATAACTATATCTGTGCTATTAGTTAAAATATAAATATAGCCATACTTTACGGCCATAACTTTAGATTGCTTCGCCCGCCACCAAATCAATGGCGGGCTCGCAATGACTGTAATTCAAAAAATTTATGTTAAATGTGTAAGCAAATGTATCTATTAGTTTTTGCTCAAGGATGTCTCTTCCCGGAATTACCTTTAGCTGCTCACTAAGTGTTGTTACATGTCCAGAGATATCATTAGGCAAAGAATTAAGATACTTACGCACAAAATCCCAATTGACACTTAAAGGAATTGAACCATGCTGAAAAATAACTTGCCTTTTTCTTTTCTGAGCATTCCCGCCGATTTTTTTTGCGCCAATAACAATATCATATTTTTCATGCGAGGCGCTGCAAAGCTCATGTGCGGCACATTTATCTTTAAAACCTTCTGACTCAAGGGCAAAGCTAGGGAGAAGCTTAAGCGATTCATAAAACCGGATGAGAAATTTACAAATACCGCGGTAAGAAACAAATACACGGTCAGGCTCTCCTACATCCTCCTTACTACAGACAAAACTATAAGTCATTTCATCATCATGAAAAAGAATTCCTCCTCCAGTCATTCTTTTAGCAATTTGCACTCCATCAGAGGCACATCGGGCTAAATTGATTTCATTTTGAGGGTTTTGGGAAAAACCATACGTAAAAGACGGCATCTGCCAACGATACACTCTAAACACTCCAACACCATCCTCTAAATAATGCTCAAATATTTTTTCATCAAGCGCCATGTTATAAGCGGCGCTTTGTGCCGGGGATCGAATTAACTTAAATGTTTTCATTTAATAAAATTCGTCATTCTGAAGGAGCGCAAGCGACTGAAGAATCTAAATCGAGATCCTTGGCCATTCGCTTTGCTCATAGCTCAGGATGACTCCTCCTTCCAGCAAAGATCAGGCTGTCGAGCTGCCCTTACTTCATCGAGCCGTTTTATCGGCATATTAACAGGTGCACAATTTACAGCAGTTGGATTCTCTTGCGCCAGATGAGCAATCTCAATCATTACCTCAATAAAAGCATCAATGGTTTCCTTTGACTCTGTTTCTGTCGGCTCAATCATCAATGCCTCTTTAACGATTAAAGGAAAATATATTGTCGGAGGATGATATCCTTTATCAATTAAATATTTGGCAATATCTAAAGCAGCAACTCCATTTTTTGCCTGGCGTACGGCAGAAAAAACACATTCATGCATACACCTTTTATCAAAAGGCAGCTCATAATAATCCTTAAGGATTGCCTGGCAATAATTGGCGTTTAACACCGCCATCTCTGTTGCCTTAATCAAGCCTTCCTTACCCAAAACCAATATATAAGCATATGCTTTAAGAATCACTCCGAAATTTCCGTAAAAAGGAGCGATATAACCGATTGATTTCTGTTGATGATAATCCAAAGCATAGGTGCCGTCATCGCGCTTCTTAATCCGGGAAATCGGCAGAAACTCAACTAACTTTTCACTCACCCCCACTGGGCCTGCCCCCGGGCCGCCTCCTCCATGAGGCGTAGCAAATGTCTTATGCAAATTTATATGCATAACATCAAAACCAATATCCCCAGGACGAGCCTTACCAAGCATAGCATTGAGATTGGCTCCGTCATAATACATCAGAGCTGCGCACTTATGCGCCAAATCAGCAATTTCTTTAATGCGCGGATTGAAAATCCCCAAGGTATCCGGACAAGTCAACATCACAGCTGCCACTTCGTTATTCAACTGTTTTTTATATTCATCCAAGTCCATATAGCCATCTAAGCCTGTTGGGATAACTTTAATCTCATAACCGGCAATAGCGGCACTGGAAGGATTTGTGCCATGCGATGAATCCGGCACAATTATATATTTACGCCGGTTTCCTTTATCTTTATGATATGCAGCAATAAGCATTACTCCGGTTAATTCACCATGGGCTCCGGCTAAAGGCTGCATCGAGAAAGCTTTCATTCCGGTAATTTCACAAAGCAGCTTTTCTGTTTCATACAAAACTTCCAACGAACCCTGCGCAAGCATACCGCCACCTGAAAGCTGAGGCAATAAAGGATGCACGCCAGAAAATCCTTCAAATGACGCAATCCGTTCGCAGAATTTTGGGTTATATTTCATGGTACATGAACCAAGCGGATAGAAGTGAGTATCAACAGAAAAATTAAAGCGGGACATATTCGTATAGTGACGCACAACGTCCAGCTCGCTAAGAGAAGCTAAATGCGCCTGGGTTTTACGGCAGTATTTTTCTGCCAAAGGCTTAGGCTTATCGACATCACACTTGCCATATAAAAATCCCCGCCTTCCCTCTTTATGTTTTTCAAAAATTAATTTCACCCCGCACCCGCTTTCATGTTGAATCTTGGGACCGTTTCTATTTTTCTAAATTTAGAAAAATAGAAACGGTCCCATGTTTTTAAAAGAAAAATCATAGCACTGCCTCCAGGCTATCGACAAGCCTACGAATCTCTTCTTTAGTCCTCTTCTCGGTAACAGCAATCAATAAATAATTATCCATCCCTTTATAGAACCTGCCCAGCGGAAAACCACAGGCAAAACCTTTATCAATCATCCGGTGCACTACTTCATCGGCGCCTTTTGGCAATAACACCGTAAATTCATTAAAAGTCGGAGAAGAACGTTTCACCTGCACACCGCTAATGCGCGATAGTTGCTCTTTGGCAAATTCTGCTTTTGAATAGTTATGCTCGGCTAATTCCTTTAAGCCTTCCCTGCCCAAGAGAGAAACAAACACTGCTGCCCGTAATGCGCAAAGAGCCTCATTTGAACAAATGTTAGAAGTTGCTTTCTGGCGGCGAATATGCTGCTCGCGTGTCTGAAGAGTTAATACAAACCCTCTTTTTCCATCGCTATCAACCGTAGCCCCTACAATTCTACCAGGCATCTGACGCACTAATTGACTTTTTACAGCCATAAACCCCAAATAAGGGCCGCCAAAAAAAAGCGGAATCCCTAAACTTTGTCCTTCTCCTGTAGCGATATCAAACCCCATTTCTCCTGGAGACTTTAACATACCCAAAGAAACCGGATATACCGAAGCAATTGCCAAAGCACCAAACTTATGAACCTTTTCAACTATATCAGTATGGTCATCAATAGCGCCGAAAAAATTAGGATTCTGTAAAATTACCGCGGCGGTTTTATCATCTAAATATTTAACTAATTCCTCTCTGCTGCTCTGGCCGTGCGCAACCGGAATCTCTATAAATTCTACGGAAAGATTTTTTGTATAAGTATAAAGCATCGTGCGATAAATTAGATTCACTCCGCTATCCAAAATTATTTTTTTGCGCCCGGTCTGCCTAATTGCTATCATCATCGCCTCAAAAAGAGCGGTGCCACCGTCATACAAAGAAGCATTTGAAACATCAAGAGCGGTTAGCTGACAAATAATACTCTGATATTCATAGATTGCCTGCAACCACCCCTGGGAACATTCCGGCTGATACGGAGTATAAGCGGTATAAAACTCCGGTCGGCTAACAATAGCTTCAACTGAAGCAGGAATAAAATGATCATAGAAACCGCCGCCGACAAAATTAACCAGGTTAGTAGCATTCTTTAAAGAAAGCTTATGCAGAATCTGGGTTACAACGAATTCCGATTTTGGAGCAGGAATATTAAAAGATTTTGGAGCAAGCGCCGCTGGGATATCTTGAAAAAGATCATCAATACTCTTGGCTCCTATTGCCGAGAGCATCTGTTTAATATCTTCCTGCGTATGCGGGGTATAGCTCATTTGGCAAGCCCTTCCAGATAACGCTCATAACTTACTGCATCCATAAGTTTTTCTTTTTCAGCTTCATTTGAAATCTGCATTGAGAAAAAATAACCTTTTTCGTATGCAGACTGATTAATTAATTCCGGATGAGCCGCTAACTGCTCATTATTGGATAAAACCTTGCCCGATAAAGGCGCATAGACTTCGGATGCAGCTTTAACCGATTCAACAGTAGCGCAATATCTGGATTGCTTGAGCTCCTCACTTTTTTTTGGCAACTCCACAAAAGTAATATCACCTAGGGAATGCTGGGCATAATCAGTAATCCCGATATAAGCAGTATCTCCATCAATACGCGCCCATTCATGGTCCTTGGTATAAAAAAGATCTTTTGGTATATTCATCAAATCTCTCCTTTTTCAATGGGGACAGTCATTTACTAGTAAATGACTGTCCCCATTGAAGTTGTTATAACGAAGTCAATTTTTTAAAAGGCTTCCTGGCAACTTTTACCGGAATTTCTATGCCTGCCTCTTTAACAATAAGCTCTGCGCCAATATCATAATTACCCGAAACATATCCCATCCCAATACCCACAGAAAGACTGGGTGAAAATGAACCGCTAGTTACTGTGCCCACACGTTGATCATTTGCAAAGATTGCAAAACCATGCCGCGGTGCTCTACGCGAATCCGCCTGAAAATAAATTAAATACTCTTTTGAGCCGCTCTTTTGCTCCTTTAACAAGCCATCCTTGCCAATAAAATTCTTAGATAAATCCACAAACTTGATAAGGCCAGCAGATAACGGCGTATGATTTATATCCAAATCCTGTCCATAAAGAGGATACCCCATCTCAAGCCGCAGAGTATCACGACAGCCAAGGCCAGCGGGTTTTACACGCCCATCTTTAAGTAAAACTTCCCATAGTTTTATAACATAATCGGTTGATATATATATTTCAAACCCAAGCTCTCCGGTATAACCGGTACGGCTAACTATACAACGTTGGTTTTGAAAAAAGAATTCAGAAGAAGTATAATATTTAAGTTTTAATATGCCGCCGCCAAAAATATTTTTCAGCACATCCAGTGATTGCGGCCCCTGGACATCAAGTTTTCCTGTTTTGCTGGAAACATCCTCCAGGATATATTGGCCTGAAAGATTTCTTTTTAGATGTTCATAATCACTCAAGGTAGTTGCGGCATTAACTACCAGCATCCAATTATTTTCATTAACACGGTATACGACAAGGTCATCCAGGATTCCCCCTTGATCATTGAGCATAAAACCATAACGGCAGGAACCTTGCGGCATTGAAATTATATTCTGCGTAACAATACGGTCCAGGCCGCTTAAAGCCAGGTCCGCCTCAAGCATAAACTCTCCCATATGGCAGATATCGAATACGCCAACTGCATTGCGGATATGGGAGTGCTCAGCCAAAATCCCCTGATATTGAATAGGCATCAGCCATCCGCCAAAAGGAGCAATTTTTGCGCCGAGCGCAAGATGAATATCGTAAAGTGGAGTTTTTAACACAGGATTTTTATAAAATTAAGTAATTTAGAAATTATATCATAAATTACTTTTTTTGTTTAAGAATTTCCCTTACTTTCTGCAAAAAGTTTCGAAGAATATTTTTGTAAATATTTTATTACCAAACCAGTCATAACCGCTTCTACCCAGCCTATTAGCAAGAGATGCCCACCTAGCATTGCCGGCAAAACTATTTTTAATCCATAAGGAAAATAAAAAACCTGTTCGCTTGGCTGATACAACAACGGCTGCAAGCCCAGCTCAATTCCGGTGAATAAAGCTGCTAAGGTTATAGCAAGATAACCGGCAACCCCGGCAGCAATAATCCTTCTTTTTGAATTTAAAAGGGATTTATAACTAATTGCTTTATAAATATAATATCCGCTAAAGGGTAAAATAAAAGCCATATTAAAAGAATTGGCGCCGATAGCGGTAATACCCCCATCACCAAATAAGAATGCTTGAATGACTAAAGTAACAGTTACGGCAATACAAGCAGCCCAGGGCCCCAGTAATATTGCCACTATAACGCCCCCTACCGCATGCGCCGTTGTCCCTCCCGGGACAGGAAGATTAAGCATCATTATTACAAAACTAAATGCCGCCCCAATTGCCAACATGGGAATCTGGCGCACCAGGAGTGTTTTCTTCACAACCTTTGAAGCTATTCCCCATATCGGCAGCATTACAGCATAAAAAAATCCGCATGTTACCGGGCCCAGATATCCATCAGGAATATGCATATTATTTTAAAACTTCTTTTTTCAAAATAAAAAATACAAATATCGCCGCTATTTCAATAATAATACTAATAGCAATAACCGCAAATATAGAATGCTCATATAGCAAGCCTACGAACACGCTACCAATAAAGACTGCCAAGCCATAAGCGGTATTAAATATGCCATAACCTGTTCCTCTTTTCTTTAATGCAGTAGTGTCTGCGATTGCGGACCTCATCACTGTTTCATGACAGCCCATAACGACACCCCAGATAATTGCTCCTGTTAAAACTAAAGAAAAACTGTTAGAAAAAACAAGCAAGGGAATAAATAACGAAAAAACCGGGATAGCAATTAAAGTAATTAAACCTGCCTTTTCATTATCGTGCCTTAACTTAAAAACGTCGTAGATCTTTCCAATGGCCAAAGCTGCTACGGCGTCAACCCCCATAGCCAAAGCGTAAAATAAAGGAATCTGCGCATCAGTAAGTACATGCTTGGCTTTCAGGTGATAACCGATTAAAGCAAAATTAGCAAACCCAAGTGTAGTAACAAAAGTAAAAATGGTATAAATCCAAAAAACTTTACTTAGTTTATCTGTTGGCGGATTTTTAATCGCTGCTTCCTCTAAAACTTCAGGATGAGGTATTCGGCGCCAGGCAAAAATAAGACAGAGTAAAACTAAAATCAACGGAACCCAAAGTAAAACATAACCACGCTGATAGTCTACTAGGTTGCGTTCCCCTTTACCGAGAATCACAAAAAGTAAGGTAAAAATTAACGGGCCGCTGATTGCTCCAATCTGATCAAGTACCTCAGCTATGGCAAAACCAATCCCCGTACCTACCTGCTTAGTGGCTTGTGAAAGAATAGTATCCCTTGCCGGGCTACGCAAAGCCTTGCCTAATCTTTCCATAATGATAAAAATAACCGCAACCTGCCATATTCCGGCCAAAGAAAGTAAAGGCACACTGATTAACAACCCATAACCTAAAAAGGTAAAAAGCCAATAGGCTCTTGTCTTATCGGCAAAATATCCTGACAGCAGGCGTATCGCATACCCTAAGAATTCAGCAACCCCGGCAACCAATCCAACTATCGCAGCATTGGCTCCGAGCGTTTTAAGGTACGGCCCATTGACAGAACGGGCCCCCTCATAAACCATATCTCCAAAAAGGCTAACCAGCCCGAAAAGCAGAATTAATTGAAATGCAGATTTTTTGTGATTATTCATACCTAATTATTCTAGAGCGTTTCGATCTTTAGGATATATTCGTTGCCGATAACCTTTAGCACCGTATATTTAAATAAACCTGAAGTAATACGTTGAATATCTTCCACTGAACTTTCCTTTAAAACACAATAAGTGATTTTCTGCTTACGTAAAAAATCACGTATCTTAATTTCAGAGTTTAAAAAAGGTATCGGATGCGGACTAAAAAAAGGAGTCCCCGGTACATCAATTACTGCTACTTCTTTATCCGTATAATACTTTACCCCACGCACAAAAAACTTAGAACTCAAAATCATGTTATCAATTTTATAATTCTTAAACAGATATTCACAGGAGTATTTAGGAGAAAGATAAGGCTCGATATCGTTTTTAACAAATGGAGTAAAGTATAACGTTAAAGGAACAAACAAAGCTAGGCAATAAATACTTTTTAATATTTTTCTTTTTATTATTAAAAAAAACATGGTGAAACCGAATACCAAAAATATAAAAATAAAAAAATTAATTAGTAATTGCGATGGGATATAAGGATTCAAATAACCCTTAAACCAAAAAGAAACAACTTTGAAAGCTACAGGAACTAGGAAAACAATGAACAAACAAGAGAATAAAATAGAGTAAATTAGCCGCTTCTTCTCTTTAGTGATTAAATCAATAATAAAATTACCCGTTAATAACGCTAGCGCAGGAAAAAGCGGAAAAATATAACTTACTAATTTGGAATGCGCGCTCTGAAAAATAATCAAAACAGCGGCTATCAAGCAGATTAAAAAAACGTAAAAATGATTATCTTTCTGTTTTAAATATCTCGGCAGGAAAAATAAGGAAGCTATAAAAAAAATACTCCAGGGAAAAATACAGCCTACCATAGATAAAGGATAAAAATACCAGGTATCATTTCCAATATGCTCGGCTTCAATAATTCTTCTAAAATGATCATTATAGAAAAATTCCTGAATAAAAGTATTGCCATAGAGCTTAAACATCAGCAAATACCAAGGCAAAGCGATTAATCCAAAAATTAATAATCCCCCAAGCCAATACCGATCAATCAAATATTTTAAATCATTTTTGATAAACAAAAATGAGGCTACAGTTAAGAAGGGAATGAGTAAACCTAAAGGCCCCTTAGTTAAAGTTGCCAAGGCCGCAAAAACAAAAAATAACTTTATTCCTAAGCCTTTTCTGTTGACAAATGAATACCCCCAATAAAAGAATAATAAAGATAGCAGAATAAATACACCAAAAATCAAATCCGTAAATACGGTACGGGCCAAGCCTATATAGAGCCCACCAGTCATCAAAACTATTGCTGAAATAAAAGCTTTATTTGGATCCTTAAAACCTATCCTTCCAAGTAGATAGACAGCAATTACTCCTATTATTCCAAATAATGCAGGGAAAAACCTGGCAGCAAAACTGGTTATCCCAAAAATCATAAATCCTAATCTTAGCAACCAATAAAGAAATATCGGTTTTTCAAACTGCGGCTGGCCAAATAAATAAGGAGTCATCCAGCTATGCTGCTGGGCCATCTCTTTAGCAGTTTGAGCATAAAAAACTTCATCGGGGATAGTAAGGCTAAGCAAACCGTTGCCAAACATAAAACAAAAATATGAAAGGATAGCTAAAACAATAATATGTTTTATAAATTTATTGCTTTTCATCTTTTACCTGTAGCCCCAGAAGCTGGCTAATAGTTACAAACCTGTAACCGCGCTGTTTTAGTTTCTCAATCAAACGGCTTACTGCTTTTACTGTTTCCTTACGGTTTCCGCCCTCAGGCTTAAATACTCCTCCACTATCATGAAAAAGAAGTATATCTCCCGGACGAATATGATGCAATATATAGTTTACGATATAACGATCATCAAAAGTAACCCAATCTTTGGAATTTAACGACCAGAGTACAGTTTCATAACCCATATCCTTGAGCTGTTGCTTCTCTTGTTTCGTAAGCCAAGCCTTAGGCGGGCGAAAATATTTAGTTTTAACACCTGTAGCAATCTTTATTATCTTTTCCGCCTCCTCCACTTCTTTATTTAATTCATCAGGCTTATAATAAAATATACCGTGGTGATCATAAGTATGATTACCTACCTCATGGCCTGCCTCGGCAACACTCATGGCTAATTCCGGAAATTGCTGAACATGTTCACCAATCATAAAAAATGTCGCCTTAACATCCTCCGCCTTAAGTACAGCTAAGATTTGAGGAGTCCAGATCAAAGACGGGCCGTCATCAAAGGTCAAAGCTACTACTTTTTCTTTAGAAGGAACGCGATAAATCGTATCCCTTCTTACAATTACTGCCTGATCAAAAAATACGGTAAATGAACCTATCGCTAAAGCAATAAAGAAAAAAAGTAATAAACTAAAAAATAATAATTTCTTTATGTTTATTTTCTTCATATTTTAAGTTAAGGAACCAAAACAGATATACCTATTATAGGGTGAGAGATTAAAAAAACAAGAAATTTCCGCCATTACTGCTTTGGAGGACCCGCCTGCGCCATAAGAATTGGCGGCTGCGCTGGGATTTGTGGCGGGAATCTTTGTGGCGGGAATTATTATATAACAAAAAAGATGACTATCACCTTTGACCCTGCTAACGATAAAATTTAGGTTTGGGATATCGAAAGGGTTTTTTCGCCTGTGCATACCTTGGCTGCCCATTTCTTGATTGATGGTTTGAAGCGCGGCCAAACTGACGGCTGGATTCACTAAATTTATCAAGGGTAAGCTCAGCATGTTTTGATACCGGAAGTGTTGCCTTAATAAGTTTTTCAATATCACGCACATCATGACCTTGATCAGGAGTAGCAAAGGAAATAGCGTGCCCTTTATGCCCTGCGCGGGCAGTGCGCCCGATACGATGCACATAATTCTCCGCATCCTCAGGTAAATCATAATTAACTACTAACTCAATACCAGTAACGTCAATTCCGCGGGAAGCAATATCAGTAGCAACCAATACCCTGTATTTACCGGATTTAAAACCTTCCAAGGCATCCCTGCGCTGGGCTAAGGACCGATTGGAATGTATCTCCGAAGCCGAATACCCCATATCTCTGATGGATCTGACGATTTTTTTGGCATTATATTTTGTGCGTGAAAATAATAAAACTGCCCCATGATATTGAGCAAGCAATTTTTTTAATAATTGGGTCTTGGCCTCTTTTTTAACAATAAATAATTCCTGAGTAACGCGCTCGGCAGTAGTACCTGAAGGGGCAATCTCAACGCTCAAAGGCAATTTCATATATTTAGCGGCAATATTCATAATCTCTTTGGGCATAGTCGCTGAAAACAACATCGTTTGCCGGTCTTTAGGCAGGAAACGTAGGATTTTCTCGATCTGCGGAGCAAAACCCATATCCAGCATACGGTCGGCTTCATCAAGCACAAGCATAACCACACTATCCGGCATAAAATTCCACTGCGACATATGGTCAATTAACCTTCCGGGTGTTGCAATAACTATATGCGGATCCCTGCGCAAAGCCTGCACCTGAGGAGGCATCGGCGCTCCGCCAATAAGGCAAGCAGTTTTCATGCTAAATGCGCGGGCAATTTCCTGAAAAGCTTCATCAATCTGAATCGCCAATTCTCTGGTCGGAGCAAGCACAAGCCCTATTCCCTTTTTCTGCACAAGACGCTGCACCATCGGAATAGCAAAAGAATGTGTCTTGCCGGTTCCAGTCTGGGCAATGCCCACAATATCCTTCCCTTCGAGGGCAAGAGGTATTGCTTTTAGCTGAATAGGCGTAGGTACTTTAAATTTCATACGCTCTAAAATATCTAAGATTTTCGGAGCGATACCTAAACCATAAAAATTAGCGCTAACTTGTACAGTATTATTTGTAATTATCGGCTTGCTATTCATGCGGCTTTAGCCATCATCTTAGGTTTATCATCATAAGCTAAAAGACCCAGGTGAATATGACAATAAGATTCATGATTATAAATACTCAGAATGTTCTTACAGTGTAAATATTTACATTTTCTTCCTTTGAGTGAAGTCTTTATTTTTTTGATCTTGCACCTCCTTAACCCATAAAACCATAAAAAAGCCGCAAAGGTTAGTTGGTGTCCTTGGCGGCGTAAAATTCTCTAATCTTTATTATATTATACCCCTTAAATCCGGCTTGTCAACCATAATTAAATTAGACACGACAGTGACTGTCACTTTTTTCAAACTATTCTGGAGTAAAAGGCGCTTTGGAAAGACCGGTAAGGAACTTAGCCTTAAGCAATCCCTCATTCCACTCCCCCTCAGGCGTCGAATCCCAGACAATCCCACCGCCTATACCCATCTCTCCCTGATCCCCCTGGATTAAAAGTGTACGAATAGGAATATTAAAAAATAGATCCCTATCTGGGCTGATATATCCGATAGCACCAGTGTAAATCTTGCGCTCCTGTCTCTCTAGCTCATTTATTACCTGCATAGCGCGAATCCTCGGAGCCCCGGTAACCGATCCGGAAGGAAAAACTGAAGAAAAAAGTTTGTAGATAGATATCCTTTTGTCTATCTTAGCAGTCACGGTAGAGGTCATCTGGCAAAGAGTTTTATACCTGGCTACCTCAAATAATGTCGGCGCCTTAATACTAACTCCAAGCCTTCCTAAGTCATTTCTTAAAAGATCAGCAATCATTACATTTTCTGCCCGGTTTTTTTTGTCATATTTAAGGTGTATGGGAGCAAATAGGTCAGAAAAGATATTTACTCCCCGCGGCCAGGTGCCTTTCATCGGTTTAGTTACCAGGCAAGTATAATTCTTCTTGAGAAATAATTCCGGTGATAATGAAAGAATATGAAATTTATCTGTTTGAATATAGGCAGGATACGGCACAGGCTGTTCATTAAAAAGCTGATAATAAAGGCGCAGCGGGTCGGCGCAATATTTAAAAAGAAGTTTAATGCAATAAGTAATCTGGTATACATCACCTTTGGCAATATAGTCGCGGATTGTTTCTATATCTAAAGAATACTGCTTACGGGTAATGTTTAACGATAGATTTTCCAAATAGCCTACAGGAATCTCTCTAGAATAATGAATTTTATTTTTCTGCGGCCTCCTATATGCCCCTAAATAGATAAGCGGAAAATCATATTGTTTATCTTTGTATAATTTTTTCTCAAAATAATACCCAGCCTCATAAGAAATAAACCCGGCCAAATAATAACCTTTATCAAGAGCACTCTCGATACCCTCAAAACTTTTTACAAAAAATTCCGGATCCGTGCAGGATATGATAAATTCCGGATCCTGAAATAAAAGAGGTTTTCTTTCAAATTGGGTTAAAATTTTCATTATTTTAAAATTTTATGTGTCATTGCGAGCGAGCGGTAGCGAGCGAAGCAATCTAATGCATGGATTGCTTCGTCGGGCTTGGCCCTCCTCGCAATGACACTTTAAAAATAAACGGTCGCTGTCCCTATTATTCATAACGCAATGCTTCAATAGGATCAAGGCCGGAAGCTTTTTTGGCAGGCCAAATGCCGAAGATTATTCCGATGGCTAAAGAAAATATGGTCGATAAAAGCACAGAAAATAATGAAACTTTTACGCTCCATCCGGCAAAGATTGTAATCAAGGAAGCTACCGCCCATCCTGACGCCACGCCAAAGACTCCACCCAAAAATGACATCAACATCGCTTCAATAAGAAACTGCACCATAATATCTTTATTGGTTGCTCCGATTGCCTTACGTAATCCGATCTCACGCGTTCGTTCGGTTACCGAAACAAGCATAATATTCATAATACCAATGCCGCCGACAAGAAGCGATATCGCAGCAATTGCGCCTAATAGCAATGACATCGTTTTAGTAGTAGCCTCAAGCGTATCCTTAATATCGGCCATATTACGGATCTGGAATGAATCACCTGCTTCTTTAGGATTAATCCGATGCAGCCTAATGATTAAATCAGATATTTCAGTTTGAGCTATATCAATCAAATCCGGGCTTTTTGCTTCCACGTAAATAGTATCAACATACTCCTTGCCAAAAACCCGAAACATAGCCGTGGTAATCGGAATAATCGCTGTATCATCCTGATCTTGAAAAGTATTAGCCCCTTTAGCAGGTAGGATTCCGATTACCTTAAAATTAAGCAGATTTATTTTTATAGTTTGGCCGATAGGATCGGCTTCTCCGAATAATTCTTTAACTACTGTTGTGCCAAGTAAAACAACCTTATCTCTCATCTTTACTTCACTCTCACTAAAAAATCTCCCTACTGGCGGAGATGTCGCACGGATAAATTCATATTCAGCCCCCACCCCTTCAACCCGTGTATTCCAATTAGTATTCCCGTAAACCATCTGGCCGCGTCCACTCACCGAAGGACTAGCGCTCTTAACCACGTCAGTTAACCTTCCAATAGCAGCCACATCTTCTAGAGTAAAGCGCGTAACCGTACCTGTCTGCATTGCTACACCGTGAAGCCTTGAAGAACCAGGCCTAATTACCAAAAGATTAGATCCTAAAGATGCCAATTGTTTTTCAATAGCATCCTTAGCACCTTGGCCTAATGCCAACATAGCAATAACCGCGGCAACTCCAATTAATATACCTAGAATAGACAGAACTGAACGCATCTTATGGGAGAACATAGCCGATACTGCCTGGCGTAGATAATCGAGGAATTTAGTTTCTCCGGAAATTTTTCTCGGTTTAGAGAGAATACTATTTACCAAATTATCCTCTATAGAAATCACTTCGGTTGTTCTTGATTCTTGCTGCCTGCGCTCATCGGAAATAATTATCCCGTCACGCATCTGAATAACTCTGCGGCAGTAAGAAGCAATCTCTGGTTCGTGCGTGACAATAACTACCGTCTTTCCTTTTTGGTTGAGTTTTTGCAATATAGTAATTATTTCGGTTTTACTTTTTGAATCCAGGTTACCAGTAGGCTCATCCGCAAATATAATCAAAGGCTCGTTAACCAAAGAGCGGGCGATTGCAACTCTCTGCTGCTGACCTCCTGACATTTCATTAGGCCGATGCAGAATTCTTTCTTTTAAACCCACATCCTCAAGCTCCTGTTTAGCCCTTGCTTTTAAATGCCTTTTACCCGCATAAATTAAAGGCAATTCAGCATTTTCAAGAGCAGTCATACGCGGCAACAGATGAAACTGCTGAAAAACAAAACCGATAGTCCTGTTTCGTAAAGTAGCCAACTCTTCATCAGACAACTTGGTAATCTCACGGCCACCCAAATAATAAGAACCTGAATCCGGACGGTCAAGTAAACCTAAAATATGCATGAGCGTAGACTTACCGCTTCCAGAAGCCCCCATAATAGCTACAAACTCTCCGGATGAGATCTTTAAAGACACATCATTTAGGGCCTTAACCTCTGACTGGCCCATGGAATAGGTTTTAAATATATTTTTAATTTCAATCATTTTAAACTATTTTTTAGGCGCTTCTTTTTTCTGGCCAAACGGCGTAAACGGACTACTGCCTGTATTGCTTTTTGGAAGAACAAATCGCTTATTTTTCAATATTAACGTATTTTTTTCGGTAACCCCGGAAATAACCTCAACATTTTTGTCATCAGTTATGCCCAATTCAACCATTTGAACCACAGGTTCAACTTGGTTTTCCTTTTTGATTAAAACAAAACTTTTTTGTTTATCTCTATATACAGCCCCCACCGGAACAAGCAGGACATCTTCTTTACTTTTCTCTACAAAATCTAATGTAGCATTCATCCCGGAACGAAAAAACTCCGGAACTTTATCGGGAAGAAGGTCAACCGGATATATGGTTACATTATTTACGGTTTGTGATTCATAATATATGTGCTCAACCGCAGCCTTAATCTTCGTATTGGGGTAAGCATCAAGAATAACCATCGCTTTCTGCCCAAGCTTTACTTTTCCTATATCTGTTTCATCAACCTGAGCCCGAGCGATAAGCTTGTCTGACAAAACAACCACTGCATCCGCGGTAGTTACGGTTTGCCCGGGTTGAGTCGTAGCCACAATAACCTCTGCATTGATAGGAGCCAACAAAGCTATTGGTTTATAAGCCTCCTGCCAATATTTTAATTTTTCTTCCCCTTGGCCGCGTGCAGCATCAAGAAGGGCCGCCCTTTCAGTTGAACTCATCCAGGCAAGTATCTGTCCTGCTTTAACCTTTTGGCCTTCTTTAACTAAAACACTTTCTACCCGTCCGCCAACCGGAGGTTTAATTTCAAGCCGGTTTTTAGGTAAAACTGTCCCGGTAGTCGATATAATCGCCTGGATTGAGCCGCGAACAGGATTTATCTCTCTAACAACACTATCCGTATCCACCTTAGGCTTAAACTTCATCACGATAAAAACGATAACAATCAAAACTCCTACGGCAATTAAACCTATTTTTAATTTTTTATTCATATTCTAAAACCTCCCCTTTGGCCTGAATCCACTTTGCTTCGGCTAGCAACGCAGCCGCTTGAGCATCTAAATAATTACTTTTGGCTTTTACCAAATTATCCTCAATGATCGTCCAGTTATCAAAACTAACCAGCCCGATTGAATATTGCGCCTGAGCAATCTTAGAACGTTCTTGCGTAGCAATCAACACCTTATACTGCACAGAAACATTTTCTATCGCATCCTGCAAAGACGCCCAAGTTTGCTGTAATGTCAAAATTGCTCCATCGTAGGCACTCCTCTGATTTTCCTTCAATTGCCTTACTAAAGCACTAGCCTGAGAAACCTGCGCAATCCTTAAACCACCTTCAAATAAAGGCAAAGATAATCCTAACCCTAAACTCCACTGATCTTGCCTGGGAGCCCAATGAGATCCTGTTCTATTTGCCACCGCAGTTCCGGTAAGTTCCGGAAAAAAGTTAGCGTAAGTAGATTTTAAACTAAATTCGGCTGAACGTTTCTGAGCAATAAGTTGTTGTAAAGATGGATTGTTTTTAGCCAATTTCGTAAAATCAGGCTGTTCTGCAGCACTGTCTTTTACCTGGAAATCACCATTAACATATATCTGCGTCAACTCTTTTCTTCCCATTTCTTTAACCAATTCTCTCTGGGCAACCTCAACTTCTCTCTTATTTTGGGAAATCCCGTATTTTGCCTGAGCAAGATCCGCCTCGGCAGTTAATAAGGCGCCTTTATGTTCAAGCCCGGAACTATAACGTAAAGTAATTAACTCTAAATTATCCCTACGTATATTATAAATCTCTTCAGTAATACGCAACAACTCCTGAGCTTTCAAGAGATCAATGAACGCCGAACGCAATCTAAACCTAACCGTGGTGGAGGTAAATTTAAAACCCTGTTTTGCCGCAGATATGTTTTCAGCAGCCGCCTTTACATTGTTAATTGTCTTGGCCCCGTCGAAAATTAGCTGCGTACCAGTTACTCCATAACTATACGTATCAGTAGTTGTGCTGCCTGAGCTACCTGTAGTTTTTGCTCTAGTTCCACTTGCATCCGCGGTTATTTGAGGAAATAAGCCGCTTACAGTTTGCTGCTTAGAAGCCTCGGATTGTTTAACAGTTTCCAAAGCAGCAATTAAATCAGGGTGATTCTTAGCAGCCTCTTTAATACAATCACCCCAATTAAGTTTTTCCTCGGCAGATACCCTGTTAAAACAGATTAAACAAAATAATATTAAGATTAAATTAATTCTCATAAATTAATGATATTTTATTAAAGTCGTAAACGAAATAATAAATAGTAAACCTGTAAATAATACAATTATTCCGCGCGTCTTGGTACTTTTTTGCATAATCTGTATAGAAGTACCATCGCTATCTACGCCCAGTATCGCAATAGTCACTCCAGTGGTATCGCGAATAGGTGCATATCCTGAAATAAATGTACCCCACGCATCAGTTGTAATTTTTCTATCCGCAGTAGGAGCATTATAAGCTTCCAGCATCTCAGGGAGCTGGCGGGCATCGTATTTATCACCAGGTAGAGACGTAGGACACCTTGCTGTTATTATCTGCGGGACAGGATCAGCATCAACTACATATTGTAAAATTCCCGGCTTCACTGTTGTAGTCATAATGTAAATATATTTTACAAAGGGTAAATTTTTATTTTTAATCTCTTCTAATTTATAATAAATAGCCAGATATTCCGGAGTGCCTTCGCTTCTTTGCTCTAGCGGTATTTTTAAAACCTCCTGTGCGTCTATGGAAAGGACGACATTAGAAGCAATGGAGATTAGCCGTTGTCGAGTTCGGTTAAAAGTATCGTTAAGACGGTACTGATAAATAAAAAAATTAAGTGCTGCGACTAAAAACATTAGCGTAGATATAAAAATCCATAAAAATTTCTTCACTGATCCTCCCTTGTAATTATACAGATATAAATTTTATGCTTTTTCTTTTTATTATAATCCTTATTAAGAAAATTAGTAGAAGTAAAATAAAGACCGCACTACGCATATTTCTTAATTGATTAATTTTTAACTTTTTCTTTGCTGAAATATTTTTTAAATATTTCTCAGGATCATTGATATTAATAAGGTTTTTTTTGAAACGTTCAGCAGATACCAGCTCTTGATGCAGTTTATCTTCTGAAAGTACCCTGTCTAACTCATTAACAAGAGCCGACCTGCCTCCTACCTGATAAGCAACTAGTAGTTTATCATACAGGTAAACTTGTGTGCCATAGTCAAATATCTTCCTGACTGCATATATATTCGCAAAGATAAAAAGAAGAGAAATTATAGCGGCGATAATTAAATCAATCTTACCCTTCATCAAGTAAGTTTTCTCCTGAACCGCAAAGCGCTCAAGCTAATAACGGTTAAACCGATAATTAATAACGGCAACAATTGTGGCCAAAGAACATCCATACCTACGCCTTTTAAAAAGATACTTCTGATAACCACCATAAAATAACGCATAGGATTAAAAATCGTAAACCATTGAATAATTTGCGGCATATTGGCAATCGGATAGGCAAATCCGGAAAGTAAAACTGTAGGTAAATAAAAAAGGAAAACCGCCATATTCGCTTCCTGTTGAGTGGAGGATATCGTCGAAATAAATAAACCAATTCCTAAAGTAGTAAATAAATATATGCAGGTAGAAAATAATAAAAATAAAACATTCCCCCTTAAAGGTATACTAAACCAGAACACCCCCAATATGGTAATTAGAAGAACCTGAATAAGCGCAATTAAACCAAAAGGCAGCAACTTTCCTATAATAAGTTCAAGCGGCCGCAATGGACTAACTGTCAATTGCTCCATAGTACCAATTTCCTTTTCTTTAACGATAGCCATGGCAGTCAACATAAGAGACATCATCGTAACAATAGTAGCGATTACCCCGGGTAAATAATAGTTCCTTGAAATAAGATTACCATTGAACCAGGCGCGGTCCTGAAGTTTTACGCTGGGAACAGTGTTTAAGAACCCGGCTGCCTCCGCTTCATTCTTAAGTAAGTTTTGTTGATAATCGCTTATAATCGTATTAGCATAACCCATAACAACCATGGCTGTGTTTGAATCCGTACCGTCAAAAACTAATTGAATATTGGCGTCTTTACCGGCATTGAGATCGCGGCCGAATCCGCGGTCGATACGGATAACCGTATTAACTAAACCCTTATCTAACATAAGATCCTGCTCTTTATCGCTAAAAATATAATGCTCCGGGACAAAATATTTAGAATATGTGAACTTGCGCAAAAGATCCCTACTCTCTGAAGTATTATCTCGATCGTAAATTGCGGTAGGCACATAAGTAATATCTTTATTTGCGGAATAACCAAATAAGACTATCTGTATAAGCGGAGAGATAAAAATTATCGTTTTCATCCGCGAATCACGGAAAATTTGTTTAAACTCTTTTATCAGGATCGCGCGTGCACGCTCAAACATTAAGCTCCTTATTCTCTATGTGTCATTGCGAGGAGGGCCAAGCCCGACGAAGCAATCTATGCCTTAAGATTGCTTCCCCTTCGCTTCGCTCAGGGTCGCAATGACACAACTAATAAACCTTACGCTACCTTTTTCTTAAATTTCCTTATCGCAAGCATGAACATAGCAAAAGCAAATAATAGAAGAAAAAGCGCCTCATCCCAAATAGTATTGATGCCGTTTCCCTTTAAAAATAAATCCCTTAATACGACAATATAATAACGCGCCGGGATCAAATAGGTAATTGCCTGGACAAACTTGGGCATATTAAAAATCGGATAGATAAATCCGGATAACAACATCGTCGGTATAAGCGTAGAAAGGCTGGCAAGCTGGGTAGCCATAAGCTGAGTTTTAGAATTAACAGAAATCAAAATTCCTTGCGACAGGGCACCGATTAAAAACAAAGAACTCAAGCCTAGCAGGAGAAAATAATTTCCCCTAAAAGGCACCCCGAATAGAAACCTTGCCATCAATACTCCCACCAGAAGGTCAAAAAACGCGATCATAAAATACGGTATTAATTTGCCAATGATTAGCTCCGGCCCCTTTACCGGAGTGGAAATTAATTGCTCCATCGTTCCCCTCTCCCATTCCCTGGCAATGGTAATAGAAATAAGCAGCGCTGAAATAATCATAATGATCATTGCGATAACTCCCGGAATAATAAACCAGGTACTGGTTAAGCCCATATTAAACCAAACCCGGGTATGAGCATCTACGGATTTAACCGGATTCAGCCCATGGCTGGAAAAGGCTTGCGTTAAAAGTTCCACATTATAATTTGCAACAACCGAGCGCACATAGCCCAAAGCAATTAAGGCGGTATTGGCATCACTACCATCTACGATTAACTGTAAAGGAGCAATCTTACCGGACTCAATAAAATGCGAAAAATCCTTAGGGATAACCAAGGCCATCATGATTTTACCATTATCAATTTTACGTGTAATATCCCGGTAGTTATCGGTATAACCCACTATATTAAAATATTTTGAATTTTTAAAATTAAGTAAAAAATTAGTGGTAAGCTGCGAAGAGGCATCCTGGTTCCAGATAAGAGTGCGTACATGGTCAATATCAAGGGAAAGCCCATAACCGAAAATCAAAAGCATAAATACGGGAATAGCAATAGCTAATCCCAAACTGCGCACATCGCGCTTAATCTGAATGAATTCCTTCCAGGCTACCGCCTTAATTCTTTTTAGGCTCTGTCCGGTCATATTCCTCAATTGAAGAAACAAATACATCTTCTAATGTCGGGGTGATTTTATTAACGCTGGATTTTTCGATTTTTTCTTTTTGTAAAAATTCTTTTATGGCAAAGACCGCCTTGGAGCTGTCAAAAACAACAACATGTATATTTGACCCAAAAAGCGCCGCATCCTTAATCCCATCAAGTTTACTTATTTTTTCCAGCCACTCCTGAGAATCAGGCAATACGATTTCAAAAACTTCATTTTTCATACAATTGGTCTTCATCTCCTGAGGCGTACCAGATGCAATAATTGTCCCATGATAAATTAAAACCATGCGGTTACAATTCTCCGCTTCATCCATATAATGCGTTGTAACAAATACTGTTACTCCGTCGTAAGCCAACTTTTTGATAATCCCCCAGAAATTAGCGCGGGTTATCGGGTCAACTCCTGAAGTAGGCTCATCAAGAAATAGGATTTTTGGTTTATGCAAAAGTGCGCACCCTAAGGCTAGACGCTGCTTCCACCCGCCGGCAAGAGTAGCGGTCAGGTTATTTTGCATTCCTTCTAAGCCCGCAGCCTGAATAACCTCATCGAATCGCGCTTTTTTTTCTTTTTTCGGAATCTTATATATGCCGCTATAGAAATTAATATTTTCTTCTATAGTCAAATCGTTATAAAGAGAAAATTTCTGCGACATATACCCTATATGCTCCTTAATTTTATTTTGTTCTCTTATAATGTCATAACCTCCTACCTTGCCGGAGCCACTGGTAGGAGAAATAATTCCACAAAGCATCCTGATAGTTGTGGATTTTCCAGCCCCGTTTGGCCCCAAAAATCCATATACTTCACCCTGTTTAACCTCAAAATTAATTTTATTAACCGCAACAAAGGCGCCAAATTTCTTTTCAAGATTCTGAACGCTCACAGCAATATTATTTTGATTGTTTTGATTCATATTCTTTAATTATGGAAATAAATGCTTCTTCTAGTGTCTTGACATTACATTCATTTTTAATGGCCTCAGGGCTTTCACAACGCAATAGTTTTCCTTTATGCATTAGGCCAACCCGGTGGCAACGCTCGGCTTCATCAAGATAACAAGTGGAACAAAAAATGGTTACCTTCTCTTTTAAAAGATCATAAAGGATCTTCCAAAAATCACGCCTTGAAACCGGATCGACTCCGTTGGTAGGCTCATCTAAAAATAAAACTTTAGGGGTATGAATTAAAGAACAGGCAAGCCCTAATTTTTGTTTCATCCCCCCGGAAAGTTTCCCTGCAAGACGCTCTTTAAAAGGTATCAATCCGGAAAAACTAAGCAATCGCTCAATAGAATCCTGGCGTTTATTTTTAGCAACCCCATAAACATCAGCGTAAAAATTAATATTTTCGATTACGGTTAATTCTTCATAAAGGCCAAAGCGCTGAGACATATAAGCAATACACTCCTTAAGCTCTTCTGCTTCTTTTACGGTATGTTTGTTATAGACCCAAGCTTCTCCGGTAGTCGGGTCGAGTATACTAGTTAATAAACGCATAGTCGTGGATTTCCCTGCCCCATCCGGTCCAACTAAACCAAAAATCTCTCCCTCCTCTACTTGAAGATTTAGATTATCAACGGCAACAAGAGAAGCGAATTTTCTAGTTAATCCATCAGCTTTAATAGTAATCATTTTTATTCGATTATGTAAGCATCCGCCGGCATCCCGGGTTTTAACTCAAGGCTAGAATTATCTACTGTAACCTTAATACGATAAACTAATTTTACCCTTTCCTCCTGAGTCTGAATAAACTTAGGAGTAAACTCTGCTTGGCTAGAAATAAACGAAACCCGCCCGCTGTATTTTTTGCCTGGGAAAGTATCGGTTAGCACATCCGCATGTTGTCCAAGCTTTACCCTCCCTAAGTCCCTCTCATTAATATAAGCAGTAACCCAGATATCATGAAGATCAACTGCGGTAAATACAGGAGTACCAGCCTTGACCACCTCACCGGCCAGGCTACTCTTCACCAAGATAAACCCATCCAAAGGCGAAGCCAATTCTGTAAAATCAAGGCGGGTCTGAGCTAAATCTAAAGAAGCCTTCAGTTGTTCTACCTTTGCCAAGCTTGCATCATTACTGGTTTTATCCTGATCCCTCTTCTGCGCAGAAACAGCCCCCTCTTTAAATAAATTTTTAGATCTTTGGTAATCAATCTTGGCAAGTTCATAATCGAATTGTCCAGCCTTAAGCGACGCCGCAGCATTATCTCTTTCCTTAGTTAACTCATCTTTATTTAAGCGAGCAACTATATCTCCTTTCTTCACAACTTCTCCTTCATCGGTAAGTAATTCAACTACCTGCCCATCCACACGGAAAGAAATTCGCACCTGGTCTCCTTCGATATTTCCAGATACTTTTATAACATTACTATGGTTTCTTTCTTTTAGATAATAAAGCATTGAAATTACACCAACAATAAAAACTAATAACACCAGAATAATAAATTTAATTCTTTTTTTCATCTTTTGTCTCCTAGCCCATAAGGGCACACCCGCGCAATTCCACTTAGCGCGGGGTGTTTCCTTTATCTAGTGAAGCTTCCCTGATTATAGACTTACCGATACTACGGTCAAGATAAGCCTGTGCCATTAAATAATCATAAATACCCGACGCCAGGTTTCTTTGTATTTGGGCAAGCGAAACTTGAGAATCCAAAACATCTAAATTGATAGCCACGCCATTAGCATAACTTACTTCGGAAATTCTTAAGGCTTCTTTTGCCTCGGCCAGATTATCTTTCTGAGACTGGATAATTGAGGCAGATTCTCTAAGGTTAAGGCATGCCTTACGTACATCTACGGCAATCTGGTCAACCAAATTATCCTTATCGATTTTTGCTTGCGTATATTTAGCTTTAGCCGCGTCAACTTTAGCGCGGGTTGAAAACCCTTCAAAAATCGGAATATTTACTGATACACCGGCATTCCAATTCCTTTGCCTTTTCTCCAATATATTGCCCAAATTATTTGACCGGGCAGAGTAACCTACCAAAAGATCAACCGTCGGCCGGTATCCGGATCTAGCCATCTGAATTTCCCAGTTATCGATATCGATGCCTAAAGATTTTAATTTCATCTCCGGGCGGTCAAGATAAGCAATTTTTAAAAACTCATTTTCTTTTATTCCGATAAAAGTATATGTCAATTTTTCTTCAGGCTGTATTGGAGAATCTATTTTTAAACCCAGCAGCTTATTTAAGTCTGCTTTCAGGGAATCGATTTCATTTTTTGCTTTTACAACATCCGGCTCAAGTAAAGAAACCTGGACTCCGGATTGCAACATATCAAATCGTGATACTGTGCCGTGTTTATACATTTGTTTTACGTTTTCATAATGCGCAATTGCCTGATTCAATGCATCTTTGGCAATACGCTCTGTTTCATATGCAAGCAAGAGGCCGTAATAAAGCCGCTTGGCTTCAAATTCAATATCCATCTTTTTAGCGCGCAGGGTTTCCTTCTGCGCATCCAGAGAAAGTTTGGCTTGTTTAAAAGTAGCCATATTTGCCCCTCCGCTATAAACTGACTGAGTAGCATTAAGTTGGATTAAATTATCATTGATATATCCGGAAAAAATATTTTCATCAAGTACCGCTTTGTTATGGGTATAAACAGCTTTTAAATTTAATTGTGGATAGAAAACGCTGGCGGCCTCTACTATATTGGCGCTAGCAACGGTAATTTCCTGCTCTTGCATCTGAATATCTTTATTACTTTTATATGCAATCTGAATGGCGTCATTAAGGGTAAAATTTTTCTGGCCGGCATATAAAAAATTAGTACAGAATAAAAATGCCGTTATAATCAGACAGATTTTTACTGACTTCTCTATAATACTTTTTAACTCATTATATATATAATAATTTTTGTTAATCCTAAAAAACCTGGCGTTAGCCTTATATTCACTCAAAAGCAAACCATCTTTATGGAGATTATTCAAGGCCCTCTGGAATACCCCAGGCTTCTTCCCTAATAGACGGCCAATCTCCTGGATATAAAATTGGCCTTCGGGATGCTCATAAAAAAGCTTAAGCAGCCTTACTGTATTTTTATTCAGGATTTTCATGTGTTTTATCATTGTATGCTATATGCATATAGTTATATCTATTTGTATATTATTATATGCGTATAGCATACAATGTCAACAAAAAATAATGAAATAATGGGACCGTTTCTATTTTTTTAGATTAGGCTCGAGAAAAATAGAAACGGTCCCATTATTTCATCCAAAATTTTTTGCGGTTTCTTTTGCCAGTCCTTGAGCAACCTGTATTCTTTTTTCCTGTAACTCATTGCCCATATCCATCGGTTGAGCGATAATAAATTTTATATCACTGATCCCTACAAATCCAAAAATTGAACGTAAATATGGTTCCTGATGATCGCGGCTTGTAAAGGGCTCTGATGTATAATCTCCTCCTCTGGAAACAACAACAACCATCTTTTTATTTTTTACCAACCCTTCTACACCGGTATTTGTATATTGAAAAAGATACTTAGGTTGAACAATTACGTCTAAATAATGTTTTAACTTATACGGAATTGAAAAATTCCACATGGGAGTGCTAAGCAGGTATCCGTCAGCGGACAGAAACTGCTGGATATATTTTAAAATATCCTTCCAGGATGCCTTAAATGGGCCGGTCAAATCCTTGCCGCTTAAAAGAAGGTATTTCCCGTTTACCTGCTTTACTGCCAAATCAGGCAACTTCACCTTTGCCAGATCAAATTCTTCTACCTCCCAATCGGGATGGCTATCGGTAAAAGCTTTAAGAAAAGAACTACTAACCTTAAGAGTCCTTGATTCCTCCCTGCGTGGTGTAGCAATAATATGCAGTAACTTCTTCATATACCCTCCTTTTTAGCAAGTTCAATATTTTTATTATACCATTAAGAAAAACTGTTACCAGGCTATTTTGAAATAAGAGAAGACATCCCCCCTTGATTTTGGACTTGTTTATATTTTTTTTATGGCCTATAATATTATAATGAATCATCAAAGAAAAATAGTAATTTCAATATTTTCCTTATTTGTTATAGTATATTTTCTATCGGTAAAAGGTAGTATTGAGATAACAGATACCTGCCCATCTATCCAAACCGCCAAAGCAATTGTTACAAATCATTCCCTATCTATTGAAGAGTGTCTTCCAGGCCATTGTTTTAAATCAATAGATACCGGAAAATACTATTCCAGAAGTGGATTGGGGCTAGCCTTTTTATTTATCCCCTATATTATTACAGCTAATCTTTTAGCATCATTAACAGGCCTGCCACAGAATAATCTGATAAATTTTTTTTTATCTTTCTACAATATATTTTTTGGCGCAGGTACCTGCGTTATAATGTTCTATATTATTAAATTTTTCACGAATTCAAACAGAGATTCTCTAATAATGTCCTTATTGCTTGGACTGGCGACTTTCTGCTGGCGCTATAGTATCTGGGATTTTTCTGAAGTAACGCAAATGTTCTTTCTTACCCTCTCCATATACTTAACTTTAAAAAATACTCCCAAAAGCTTAAGTCTAGGCGGATTATCCTTCTGCTACCTGCTTTTATTAAAAGCCCTCTACATTGGCTGCTTGCCTATTTTTATTTTATACATTTTTATAAAAAATAAAGGGAATGTAAAGGATAACTTGAAACGCCCAGCCATATTCCTATTAATAGCACTACTGGGTTTATTTTTTCTTCTTCTATTAAATTATATGAGGTTTGGCAACATCTTTGAATTCGGATATGGATTAGAGTCAGGAAAATTTTATTTATTGGGAATATTTCAACATGCCGGCAAGCTCTTATATTGGCTTGATAAAGGAATATTCATTTACAACCCTTTGTTTATCCTGGGGATCTTAGGTTATTACAAATTATTTAAATTAACACCAAAAGAAGCTATTTTTTTATTCTCTATTATTCTGATTAATTTTTTTCTGACTTCTACCTGGTATGGTTGGCATGGGAATTGGTCCTGGGGCCCAAGATACCTAGTCCCAACTGCTCCGCTATGGTTAATACCGGCTTTTGTCTTCCTTCATAAAAGAGGTATCACTCGATTTATATTAATATCACTTATTTCAATATCCATCTTGATTCAAATACTTAGTGTTGTTTCGGGAAACCTCGAATACCTTTCGATATGTAACGCAAATAACCAAGAGGGAATGCGCAAGGGTATGCCTGCTCAAATTATCGGTTCCCTTATAATCCTAAAGCATAAAATTATTAAAAAAGATAATATATATGGCCTTCCGGAATTTGGAATAAACTCCCAATCAAAGGTAGATACATCTGTCTTTGGCTATAAAAAAGGGCTTGATTTATGGTATCTTGACAGGGATAAAACGCAAACTGTAGGATGCACAAATTAACACTATTTGATTATTCTAACAGATCAAAAAACTTACTTAGCCGACTCTTTCAAGATCTCCAAAACCTCTTCATCTTGGATTTGCGTAAAGTTTTTGTAGAATTGGCCTATTGCGCCAAGATCCAGAGGCACCCTTAATACTATTACCTCATCAGCATAATTAGCCAGAAACCTAACAGATTCCTCAGCGCCTACTGGAATAGCGGAAATAAGTTTTTTTGGATTTTCTTTTCCAGCTGCCCAAAGAGCCGCTTGCATTGTTGCTCCGGTAGCTACTCCATCATCAGTAACAATAACCGTTTTTCCTTTTAAGGTAATTTTTGCTTTGCAATGCCTAAACAGACCAATACGATTCTCAATTTCTCTTAACTGCAATGCTTTTTCTTCTGCAATATAATCTTTATCCGCGCCAACTCGAAAAGATAGATCTTCATTAAGAAAAAGTTTACCATCCTCACCAATTGAACCGATTGCCAACTCCGGATTATCAGGAGCGCCAATCTTACGTGAAAGTACGATATCCAATTCTGAATTTAGGATCCGGGAAATCTCATTGGCAATCACTATTCCTCCGCGCGGGATACCCAAAACTACCGTATCTTTCCCACCCAAATCTTTCAAATAAGTTACCAGTAATCTACCGGCATGCTTACGGTCTTTGAAAGATTCACTACTATGAGAAACTATGCGCAATTTTCCCACTTATACTTTACTCTCAATGTCAAATAAAATTATCTTTGTGCTAATGTATATTCGGAGAGATTTATTTGCTTAAAATACTAATTGCTTAATACCTGCAGATTACTTAACCTCTATTTCTTTAGCGCTTTGCCAAAGCCCATGTATATTACAGTAACTGGAGGCATAAATAGTACCGGATTTTTCTGTTTTAAAATTTAACACAACCTCAGGATGGGTATATACAGAGCTAGTATCGGGGCCCTTAGCAGATTCCCCATGGGCACTAAACTCTGCCTTACCGATTTGATAAGGAAATTTTTCTTCTTTAGGCTGAAAATACACTGATATCCAACGGATATGATGTTCGGTTTTATTGGGATGAGCGATTTCCTTACCTACCGAAACCGTAATCTTGAAAAATTCCCCTGACTTTATGGCCGCAGGTACTTCTATAACCGGAACATGTTTCTCTGTCTTCCAATCAGCACTTTGCAATAGGTCTTTAAAATCCGTCATTTTACTTCTCCTTTACTCTTATGTATGTCTTTTAGCTGTTATGCTTTATTTTTTCCAGCTACATATCTTTGACTTTACAATCCTCTCAGCCTCCAACCAATTCTCCATATCCCGACCAGGTTTACGGCCACTTTTCTCATAGAGCTCCTGAGCTTTTTTCCTGATCTCTTCGGTACACTGCGTATCCGACCAAGTGGACCCTGCCTTATTATTCATTTTTAACGTTGCCATTTTGCTTACCTCCTTTTTTAGGTTAAATTTTTTCGAAAAAAAATCCCAAACAGAATTATCTGTTTGGGACCAGTATTATATATTATAAATAGGAACGGTTCTAATATACATTAACCCTCCTCAATATAAATCTATTTAATTCTATCCCCCCCTTGGAGATATGTCAAGTGGAAATGTGCTAAAAAACGTACAATATGAACTGATGCGTTACACTTTAAGAGGCGACTATTTAAAAGAATTAAGCCGCCAGCCTGAGCTTGGTGACGACCCACAGCTTAATCTAATAAAGCTATGGTATAATCGTCTTATCGAATACCCAAAGCGCACGCGGAGGCGGCTATGACTTATTCTACCAAGCTCTTCTACATCAGGCAACGATATTTAATGGTTCAAGACTACAAAGAACGCTTAAAGATTGCTGTTATTGCCAGGCAATACCGTACTTCAAGGACAACTGTTTACCGCTGGATCAAAAGATTTAACCATGAAGGTAACAACGGGCTATTAGATCAATCCCATAAGCCTAAGTCGCCACATCCAAAGGCTTTAAAACCACAAACAACTAAAGCAATACTTCGGCTTCGTAAAAGAACGCATTACGGGCCAAAACGACTTAAGTTCTATCTCTCAAAGAGAGACATCTTTGTATCAGAGCACGCCATCTATAAAACGTTATTGCGTTATGGATTGAGTAACCACTACCGCAAAAAGAAGAAACGCAATATGCGCTCTTATCGAGTGCCATATCCAGGACATACGGTACAAATGGATACCAAGTACCTGGATACAAAACCGGGCTTCCCTAACCGGCTCTATCAATATACTGCAACTGATTGCTTTACCAGGCTTCGCGTAATCAGAATCTACGATGAGCTATCTGCCCAGAACACAGTCCGTTTTTTACAGGAGGTAGTACAAAAGCTGCCCTTTAAAATCTCTACCGTGCGCACTGATAATGGCGTTGAGTTTACTTATGGCCCATTTAAGGTTGATCATCCGTTAACTTGCGCGTGTGCACGGCTGAATATCCGTCATTGGCTCAATAGGACGGCTCATCCTGAATCAAACGGCAGGGTTGAGCGCTCACACAGGACTGATGATGAGGAGTTCTACAACCTTAATCCGGTTAAGAATCCTCATGCCTGGAAGTACCGGATCTCAAACTGGGAACGGTTCTATAACCTTTACCGGCCGCATCAAGCATTAAACAACTTATCGCCCTATCAATACTGGCTAAAATATCACAAAGAACAGGAGGTTAAAAATGTTACTTGACAATGGTTATAATATAAAATAAGGACAGCGAATATTATCCAATAATATCCGCTGTCCTTATTTTATAAACCAGCTGCGGCATCCTTAAACGCCTTTGTTAGGTTTTCGAAATTTTCTCCCGCCTCCCCGCCATAACTTTGAAGGGTTTTTATTTCCCGTAACGCTGCCTGGATATATGCCTCCCCCAGATATTCCCTGGCCTCCGGAAAATTTGGCCTTAACTCTAAAGCTTTTTTATAGTTTTCCAATGATTCATCGATCATTCCCAGTTTTAGTTGAACATGAGCCAACATATTAAAGATATCCGAGTTACTGGGATTGGCCTGTAAAGCTTGATTAAATAAATCCAAAGCTTTTTGAAAATTATTATCCTTACTTGCTTGAACCCCTTGGTCATATAGGGAAACCGCCGGTTTATTTTCCTGCGCCTTAGGTTCCCATGATGAAGAGCTGGTGCCTGCGGCATATGTATTTATTGCTACAGCTAAAAATAAAATAATCATCCCAATTGAAAAATTTATCCTTCTATTTTCTCCATTGGCTGGTTGCAACAAACGAGTTCTCCGCCTCCCACCTTTGTTACGGCAACTTCATTACCACAAACATTACACCGATACTTCTCTCCTATTTTTTGAACTGCCATTTCAAACCCTCCTATATCTTAATAATTTTATCCAAAGGAGCTCCACATATGGGGCAATGTTCCAATTCACCATTCAAGCGGCCTGTATTTCCACAAAAGAAATGAACGTGCCCAGAGAGTATATATTTAATATTGTCTTTGTAGAGGTCCATAACCGCTATCAACTTCTGCCACTTTTCCTTTTTCATGCTATTAGTTGAAAAACTGTTTGGCGGGGGTATATGAAATAATACCAGGATATTTTTACGCTTATATTCTTTAAGGAATTACTCGAGAAACTTAAGGGTATGGGTTTCAAATATCCTCTTTGAATTATCTAAAATAACAATCAACAAATCATCATTTACTAATAGATAATTTTCCAGGCCAAAATATGCCATATAATAGTCAGTATCATGATTTCCGCATAAAGTGTAAAATGGGATTTGGCGATACATTATTAATAATTCCGTAAATATGTTTATAAAACTCCTCCAACCCAAATGGAACAAGGTCACCTAATATAATTTTAAAATCGGTATGGGTGCAATTCATGGCTCTTGCAAATGTGGTCATTATTTCTACGCCTAGACCATCGCAGCCCGGATCACCTAAGATGGTAAATGATGAAATTTTCTTGATAAAATTAACTTTGTCTTTGACTTTTATAACGCCTTTAATTTTAGCTTGTTTCATAACCAATCTTTTCAATTACATAGGCCCATGCGGTATTTTTTGCGCGATTAACAATGATTTCTGCGATATACGCCGGTGCTCTGCTTTCCATAAAAGTATCTGCAACAACCAACGTGCCAATAAATATTCCCATAACATTCCAATTTATGGAGTAAAAAGCCTGGGGAAATGAAAGTGCTTTAGTTAATAAAAATAATATGGCTGTAATTATTGCAATCAGAAACCTTTTTCCTTGGGGAATAATACAAACAGAAAGTAGGCCAAAACAAAAAGAACGAGCGAAATAGTGTTTCTATCCATTCTTATTTATTAACCTTATCTTGCGGTCGAGCTTCCTTTTTCTCTTTTTCGGCTTGGTTCCCCTTAATGATTACATAAATAACGAAAGATACAAATAATCCCAACATTGCAAACACAGGCCAATCTTGACTTAAATTATTCATATTTAATCCCCCCCCCTTCGCAGTTGTTTATATCGTTTTATTCTCTGTTTAACAGGATTTAAGCTTTAACTTCACTAAGAGATTATTAAACAAATCAAAAAAATTACTGCAATTATCACAACCAAATATGTAATTGTTGTGGCTACCCTTAAAACCAGATTTTTTAAAGATACTAACCACACAATTTACCCCTCCCTCACTTATTTGTTACAATACACTCACCCTATTCCTTAAGCCGCTTTAATACTTTAGAATCCTCACTTCCAAGGCCTTTTTTAAATATTCTATTGTAACAAAAGGCCAACATACTCAAAATACATGTCCACGAAATTATCATAAATATCCAGCCGCTTAGCTTCAATTCACACCCCCTTATCTAATGTTGTGGGTAGTCGCAAAAATTCCATACAATATCCTGTCAAAATACAAACTCCCATTATAATAAATATAAAACGCACTCCTTTATCCATACCATTCCTTTCTTAATAAAAAACGCCATCCTACATTCACATGCAAGATGGCGGCCCGACCATCTGAATCCTCCGGAAATAAATAGCTTCCGAACCCTCGTATTATAAATTAACAGAGATGAACGATATCCTCAGAATGATATAACGAAAGAAACAATAGCATATAATCCCTAAGATGACGCGTAATCAAAAAGTTATTTTTTATATGTTCCCTCCCATTTTCTCCTAGTTTCTTGGCGTATTCCGGGCTGCTTAAGAGTTGTTTTATAGCGAAACTTGCTCCTCCAACAGAATGACACAATAATCCCGAATACTTATGTTTTATTTGTAAAGGGATACCTCCAACATTTGAAGCCACTACAGGTTTTGCTTTCCACAAGGCCTCTGCAACCGTTAAACCAAATCCTTCTTTTAGAGACTTCTGAACAATTACATCTGATGCCCTTTGCAATGCATTGACTTCTATGTCGTTTTGGGGTAATAGTAAAATATGAATATCCGGATCATCCTTAGCTTTTTCTTTAATCTCATCTAGAACTTTAAATCCTTCAGGGTCATCCTCCGCAGTACCGCCAGCTAACACTAGTTGACAATCAATATATTTTTTTACCTGTAAATATGCGTCAATTACACCTAACGGATCTTTTAAGCGATCAAAACGAGATATCTGCATGACAATTGGCTTATCTTTTTTGATATCATATTTTCTTAGAACCGAATTAATCGTTTCCTGCGGCAACTCCTTGTTTTTATCGCTTAACGGATCAATAGAAGGCGGAATCAAGAATTGCCTTATTGGCAATTTCCGTGAAAAAGCAGGAGCAGAAAACACTGCTGAGTCGTACTGAGTGATAAAATCCATAAGAAATCCCCAAACCTTTTCATTAGGATCAGATACATCAACATGGCAACGCCAAAGCCATTTATTAGCAGTCTTCTTTTTTATCAGTGCTATTGGCTGCGGATCATGGACAAAGACTATTTCTCCATAGGTATCAATATTTTCAATATTCTGTCGGCTTGTTTCCATAAATACTTCAAAATCTCTTTGGGTTATCTCTTCTGCTCTACCGTGTAAGGCATTATGGAATTTCTTTGTTACTCCAAAAAACTGTTCGCCGCCTTTTATTACATCCCATTTGGTATCTACCCCCAATTCAATCAACAGAGGCACCATGCGGTTTAATATCTCAGCAACCCCCCCACCCACAGGAGTAGAATTAATATGCTGGACAAGTTTACCTTTCAATCTTTCCCCAAGGAGGCTCAAATCATCTATAACTGATTGTCCCACCAAAGGGATATATGCCTCTAATTTTGCCATTTTATTATGATATTTTCCTCTCGATTATACGGATAATCTTTTTTCTTAGATCTTCTAATGTGCTCGTATAAGGATCGAAACTTGCGATGCTATTTGCTAATTTTTTGTCTCCCAGAGAATTTTCTATCCAGAACGAAAAATCATTTGTTGGTTTTTCAAGCCTTAGGCGAGCTTCAAAAATATGGAAATAAATAGAATCTATGGTTATTTTATTTAAAACTTCTGTAAACTCTTCTAAATCATAGGCTACATAGTTTGTTGGCAGGACAAAACTTATTGATTTAATAAAATGGAATTCTTCTCCTTGGCGGGCAAACCTCATTTTAGCCAACGGGTTATCATTCAAATAATTCTCAATGGTCGAGGCAATCTTTTCGCGTAAATCACGAATAGTTGAGTATTGTATAGTGTCAATACTAACTAACCTTTCGCCAAGCTCATCTTCTCCCAAAATATCCGTTACCCAGTAAGCAAAGTCATTAGGAGGCTCAGGTGAGAGAAACTGATGCTGCTGCAAGAATCTATGTGTGTGGTGATAAATACATGAACCAGGCACTTCCTTAATAAGAGCTAAGAGTTGGCCTAAGGTATTAGCACGCAATCCGGTAAGTTCCGATAAATGCAATCTCGTGCAAAATTTAAACGGTTCTTTTGCTTTTATTAATTCCGACATAATTAATTATGCTTTAAGTCCGATATTAAGCGTAAAAATTTAGTTACTTCTTCTGTATTCTTTAAATAATAATCAGCATTGGAATCCCCGGATTCTCCCACGAACACCGTCAATCCTTTTCTTTTTAAAGCCTTAAAAACATCTTCATCGGTTACATCATCTCCGATATAAACCGGTAAAACATTCTTCTCTCCCGAAATAAATTGCCGCCTTGCAAGAAGCCACAAAACTACCTTGCCTTTATCCCATTTAATAGGCGGTTTTATCTCATAAACTTTTTTACCGGAATTAACCTTTATATTATCGCCCGCTACATAAGGATTAGTAACTTCAAAAATAATCTTCTCAAATACAGGCATATCCTTCTTACTAACCTTACGATAGTGAATACTCAAAGTCAAACCCTTATCCTCAATTAGTACACCCTTAATGCCTAAAAATCGCTTTTTCATATCCGCGGCAATAGCTCGAATAACCAATTTTAATCGTGGTAAAACCTGGGCTTCAAATTTAATCTTTGGGCCTTCTATTTCTAAACCGTGATTTCCGGAATAAATAACCTCTTTTAAGCCTATAATATTTTTTATATCTTTTAATGACCTGCCGCTAATAATAGCTAATTTGCAATTGAGATTTTTTGATAATTCGCTCAGTAGATCCTTTACCTCTGGCGAAATAGATGCCTCCTCTGGCGTACTGACAATTGGAGCCAAAGTACCATCATAATCTAAAAAAAGTAAAATATAGTTATCGCTTAGATCTTTTTTAATTCCATCCCAGTTTTTAAATAGATACTTCATATTAATCAATGGCCTTCATTTCTCTAAAGATTTAATTTTTTGTTCAATTTCCATCAATCTCGTAGAGATAAATTTGTTTATTATTCTTTTCCCTATAAATCCAACGATTTTTGACTCATCAGTAACTATGGGTAGATATTCAAAATTATGTCTGTCCATATATTCATTGGCTTTACGCAATAAATCTTGGCCCCGTATATTATATGTAATAACGGGTTCCATAATATCTTCGGCTACAACAAGATTTTCCAAATCTTTATGCTTAAAGGCAGCTCTTATGCTTTCCGCGGTTATAATTCCTAATAATCTTTCCTCTTTATCTACAACTGGATAATTATTGTAATCACTATTAGCGAAGGTATCAAGTACGCTATTTAATGATGCATTCCTTAATATCAAAAGAGGATAATCCTAAAGAGTGCCCCCCCCTAACATTACCGCAGCTATACTAGAAGCAAAGGCAAATAAAACTAAAGCCAATCCATCATCCATAGCTACGATTCCCAAAACCATGGTTGTTAGCGGCCCTGCTGTCTTATATCAGAGTACATCTACTGTTGCCGCAGGAGCGGTAGCCGAAGATATAGCCCCCAATAATAACGCCAACACCCAATAATTTACGCCTTTGGGCAAGAAAAACTGCCCCACTAAACCTAAAAAAGCGAAACTAGTATAAAAGCTCCTAATCCTTCGGCAAGCAAAATAAAAGTAAACTGTTTTCCATAACGGCGGAATGACTCTTTCTTAAGTTCTCCGCCAATCATAAAGCCTATAAGCCCTAGAGCAAAATAGCTAAATGGCACAAGTACCTGAATCATGTTTTTTTCTATAATCTTAAAACCGCTCTGCCCAAGTAAAATTCCCGTAACCACATACCCGACCACTTGAGGTATTTTGAACCGCTGAAATGTCCTACCCCCTATGGTTCCTGCAAATAGAATTACCCCCAACAACAATCCATTAAGGTTAGGTATAGTCACATTAGTTAAATGATGAAACAACTGGTTAAACATAACTATTATCCCATACCTTTATTTTAATGCGGTTAATTCTGTAACAATATTCCCTGCCCAGCGATAAACGTTATTCTCGGAAACAATCTTGCGCATATTTTCCATCCGTTTTCTTTTTTCCTCAAGTGGCATTTCTATGGCTAATTTTATAGCATCCGAAAATTCTTCAATTGAGTAAGGATTGATCAGAATTGAATCTGTTAATTCCTTGGCAGCTCCGGTAAAACGGCTCAATATCAACGCGCCGTCAAGGCTGCTTTTTGATGCCACATACTCCTTAGCCACGAGGTTCATGCCATCATGAAGAGAGCTAACAATACATATGTCGGCAAGTGCATAATATGGCTTTATCTCCTCAGGAGAAAAATGTTTTTTTAAATAAACTATCGGACGCCACTCTCCTTCTGAGTATTTCCAATTCTTTTTTTCTACCAATTCATCAACTTCATTCATTAAATCATGGTAATGCTTAATGTGCGTCCTGCTGGGAGCGGCCAACTGGATAAAAACGAATTTGTTTTTATATTGCGGATTTTTCTCTATAAACCTATCCACTGCAAGGATCCGCTCGATTAAACCCTTTGTATAATCAATTCTGTCAACGCCTATGGCTACAATTTTTCCTTCCAATTCAAATTCCTTTTTGATTCTATCCATTTCACCGGCTAAACCTAAATCCTGCTTGCCTTGATTTAAATATCCATCAACGCTTATGGGAAACGCCCTGACAAATGTTTCCTTTCCCAAACGAACGATGCTGAATTTTTCTGTATCAACGCGGGATTCAAGCAACCTATTTGAAGTTTCAAGGAAATTATTGCAGTGGCTTTGCACATGAAAACCAATCAAATCACAGGCAAGCATACCCTCCAAAATCTGTTTATGATACGGACAGGTTGAAAAAACCTCCGGATTCGGCCAGGGAATGTGCCAGAATAAAGCTATTCTTGCATCCGGACGTTTCTCTTTAATCATCATGGCAAGCAAAGTAAAATGGTAATCCTGAATAAATACAAAAGGATTTTTTGCCGGCAATTCCGACAAGATACTATCCGCAAACTTCTGATTTACTTTTTTATACATTTGCCAATCGGATTCTCTGAATAACGGCCTTGTATGCGTCATATGACACAAAGGCCACAATCCCTCATTAGCAAAACCATAATAATAACCTTCCTCTTCTTCTTTAGATAACCAAACTCTTTTAAGAATATACCGGTTATCTCCGGGAGGCACTCCAAGCTTATCTTTTGAATTTACAAATTTCCTATCAGCGTTTCCACTACCATGGCCAACCCATGTTCCTCCACAAGCGCGCAATATTGGATCTATTGCGGTAACAACACCACTGGCCGGCCTAATACACTTTGGCTGCCCGGTAACATCATCAATAACATGCATGTAAGGCTCCCTGTTGGACACAACAAACAGGGCATTCTCTCCCAAGCGGGCGTGAATAAGATCGCGGAGCTTGCTTTCAGTCCAGAGCTCATCTTTCTCAATACGCTCTGTAGCCTTCTGACTTACAACTTTACGCGCCACTCTTAAACTTAAAGCTACCTGCTCAACTTCACTCGCAAGTTTTCCAAGTTCATCTTTTCCTTTAATTGGATACGCCTGCTCGGTTTCCCCTCTTTGAAAATATTGGAACCACTTGGTAAGCCTAACAACGGGCAGGGTAAATATCTGCCTTTGAATCAAAAACATTATCAATACAATTAAGACCAGTAGAGATATTAAAGAGACGCTCAAACGCCTCCAGAGATCAGTCATCGTCGTAAAAACATAAGAAGTATCATAAATGACTTCGACCATTCCTAATATATTACCTTCGTCATCGTTTACAGGAATGATATAGCTATATACCGCATAATCTTTGAAGTTTTCCAAAACTCCGCGGGGAGTTTTACTCGCCAGAATATCCTGAAGATAAGGTTTTTCTTGCTCTTTCCAGTCGGAGAATCTTTCCGTAATCGCAAAAACCTTTCCTTCCTTATCATAAATAATACACCCCTGCAGCCGCTCCCTCTTCTGGAAACTCTCGACAAGGCGGCTTGCGGATTTTAAATCATTATTCAAAAGAATAGTTTTTGCCGAAAAATCAATACTTTCAGCAACAGCTTTAGCCTTTTTTTGGAGATCATCCATCAATTTATCCTGAGTAAAACGGATTTGCATAATGCCAAAAACCGTAAACCCAATGGCTACAATAATCAAAATCGGCAATATAAATATGAGTAGTCGTCTCATTTATTCCTCCTCCTGCTGATAATTTATCGCTCTTATCGGATAAGAAATTACAATGCCCTCTTTGGCATAACGATCATGGAGCCTTTTTATAAATTCATGCTTAATTAAATATTGGCCTACAAATTCCTTTGCCCTCAAAATAACGGTCAGGCTGATATTGGAATCCCCAAAACCACCATAACTAATAAACGGATCAAATTTAGGCACGCCTCCGGGGATTTCTTGCATGACTTCCTTGGCGACTTCACAAGTTATTTGCTCAACTTCTTTTAGGTCGCTTTTATAGTGAACCCCTAAATTTACTAAAACCATCATCTCCTTTTCCGGCAGGTAATAATTGGTAACAATTGCTTTTGTCAATTTCTCATTAGGAATCAATACAACATTATTGAGTCTATAACGATATCATCAATTTGAGTTTTAGTCTGCTTTGACCAGTAACTAAGACGCACAAAGACAATTTTTCCTATAATAAACCCGCAAATTAAAGTTAAGATAATTATTCCAACCGGAACTAAAATTTCAAATAAATTATTAATAAAGAATGCTGAAGAAATGCCCATTTATCGCCCCCTAAAATAAAAAAACCACCCTGCATTAAATGCAAGATGGCGGCCCGACCATCTAAGAAACACCTCCGGAAACAACTTGCTATCTCCGGACCACTTAATTTCTTATTCCTATATTTTTATTATACATCTTTCACAAATTAATACAACCGATTCATTGATTTAATTCAGTATTTAATTGACTTTTTTCTACTACAATAGAGTGAATTATATATAGAAATTTGAGAGTGAACCTCGTAAGGGCGGGCAGGAATACGGCGCAAGGGGAAGACTCTCTAAATACAGGTATAAAAAAGGCTATTGATCGTTAAAGCAGACACTTTCCGATCTAATCAAGAAACTGGAATTCTGGGGACATCATACTTATTTCCGGATTATGTAATATTTCTCTGGAATTATTCTTACTAAGTTTATATAGTAATTGCATTATTTAATTAAATTAATACCTTTATTTCTTATTGAGATTTATCTAAATAAACTAAACAATATGCTAATAATACCGTAAATTAAATTCTGCATAAAGGCTATCACGGAATTCAATATACCGGTAAAAAGCAAAATCACTAAAATAAAAAACCCATATGGCTCTAGGCTCGCTAGATTCTCTTGTGCCTGGTAGGGGAGAAAACTCATGAGTATCTTTGAGCCATCAAGAGGAGGAATTGGTATTAAATTAAAAGCTCCCAGAATAATATTAATCCTTACGACAATAGGCAGGATAACCGAAAAGGCAGAATTAGCATTAATGAAATCAAATTGCAATAAAATCAGCGCAATTACTGCGATGAGTATGTTCGTTAAGCATCCTGCCAAGGCAACAGAGAATAATCCGAAGCGAGTATTACTAAATCTGGAGTAATCTACCGGCACCGGCCTTGCCCAGCCAAATCCTACCAGAAAAAGCATCAGCGTACCTATCGGATCAAGGTGTGACGCAGGGTTAAAAGTCAATCTTCCGTTATATAAAGCTGTATCATCGCCAAAAAGATGCGCCACCCAACCATGGGCAACTTCATGTAAAATAACCGAATAAAGAAGTATGACAGCCAGAATTACAAAAAGAGCCGGATTACTGAACAAAAGCGATATTAATCCCATCTGTACCCCCCTCCTTATATCATTATATCATTATTGCATGGCTTAGGCTATTATACAAGAAAACTTAAGAAAAACGAAATAAGCAAACACTTTCCGATCTAATCGAGAAACCATACCTGACCTATGCTGTACACAGTGCACGTTGCCATGCTTATTAAGTAAATCTCGTTAACAAAGAAGGGCCATTCTATTCTTTTAAAAAATAAAGCCTAGAAGCACCAGTCTTTTATCATAACTAGATACAGAACAATAACTTACTGTTCATCTCTTAAGGTGGACAGTGAGTTATTTATACTTTTTCCTTCTTAAACCGGTTTTATTTTTACAATAACATTAATTTTAAACTTTTAAATCTTACTCTCGATCATAAAACCATTAAGAAGCTTATAAAGGTTATCTTTAAACCTATTATTGCTAATTAATTTATCAGCAATCGCGCTTGCCCTTTTTGAAAGCTTTCTTCTTAAAACACGATTTCTTATCAAAACATCGTATTTTTCGGAAAAATCTCCACTATTGGCGTCAAAAAATAACGCGGCATCCTTAAATTTTTCCAAGACCGGCAGGCGATTTAAAAGCAATGAACTACCACAAAATGCTCCTTCGTGGGTACTCAAAGAAAACGACTCACTTAAAGAGCTATTTATATAGATATCGCTTAAATAATAATACTGAAACAACTCGTTTTTATCCAGATGCCTTTTATAGAAAAACTGCCCGGGAAACCTTCTGCATACGCTTAACAATTTCTTATATAGGTCTTTCTCTATTGATCTCCCAACAAAAAAAAGTTTAAGATGCCGCTGTTTCCTAAGAATCTTGGGCGCTTCCTTTAGCAAAATATGGGCCCCTTTTATTCTCTCAAGCCTGCCTACATAGAGAGAAACTATATCATTCTTTTTAATCTTATGCCTATCCCTTATCTCCTCCATTCTCTTTCTATCTGCACTGAAGGCTTCAATCGTATTTTCAATAACAACCACCTTATCTATAAAAGAAGGGAAATACCTGATAAAATTATCGTATTCATAGGCAGAAGGACAGATTATTCTATCTGCCAATTCAATCATTTTCTCCTGATTATGTAAAAAGTGGTTTAAAGTCCTAAATCCAGATTCTTTCTCTCTTCTTAATATACTATGAAAATGATATATAATCTTAGGCTTTCTTCCTTTTTGCCTCGTAATCTTCTTAAGCTCTTTAGTCCAATTAACAAAATGATGGATTATATAGCCAAAATTACACCAGTCATAATCCCTTAGGAATGAACCAAGATTAGGGTAGTTCTTTATGGAACCATCTGAAAACAGCAGCTTAACGGGATCTTTCCTGGCAAAACCAGAACTTATAAGAACATATGTCTCATAACCCAAAGCCAAAAGAGCATCCCTACTCTGCTCTACAATCTGGCCCACGCCGCCACAGTATGACTTGCCGGTAGGATATTCAAATGAAATAAGAAGTATTTTCTTCATAGATTTTGCATGCCTTTGAACAACTTTAAAATAAATATTATCTAATTATTGTTTAGTTACAAAAAGTGTCTGCGTAGGATAGGCAAACTCTATACCGCGTTTTTCAAACTCCTCTTTAATCGCAAAATTAATCTCTTGTTGAATATCCATATATTTGTTGTAATCGGGATTCAAAACAAAATACACGACTTCAAATATTAGGCTAAAATCGCCGTAGCTGAAAAAATGCGCGCGGTCAAAAGCAACATCCTTAGTGTTTTTAATGATACGCTCAATAATTTTGGGCATTTCTTTTAGCTGGCCAAGAGAAGTTTGATAAGTTACGCCTAGCCGGAATAAGATACGCCTTTTCTCCATAAGCTTATAATTTCTGACCCGTGAATCCGTTAGGTCCGTATTGGAAAATATTACCTGCTCCCCTCCTAAGCTACGTATGCGCGTGGTTTTAATTCCAATATACTCAACTGTACCCATAAAGTCACCGATTATAATAAAATCTCCCAGTTTAAAGGGCCGGTCGAATACTATAGAAAAATAACTGAAGAAATCTTTCAAAAGGGCTTGTGCAGCTATAGCCACAGCAATGCCACCAATTCCTAAACCGGCAATGATTGTGGAGACTTTATAACCGAGGTTATCCAATAAAATTATAACCGCCATTGCCCAAATTAAGAACTTCATCACATTTAACATTCCACTGAGACTTCGCACCACTGTGGTATCTTCTTGCTTTTTTGTTAAATAGATATTTAGGCTATGGCTGACAAACATAACAATCGCCCGCGTGGCAAAAAAGGTAACTAATACTAACTGCAGGACATTAATTACCCCGTTTATCACCAAGGGCATTTTCAAAGTCTTTAGACTCAAATAGAAACAGCTAATGAATAAAGCAGGCAAAACAACTCTCTCGAGAATCTCCGCCAATAAATCGTCAAAAGTTGTAGTAGTCATCCTGGCAAATTTCTTAAGCCGCCCTATAATGAAACGCACAATAACTTTAACAAAGAGTATGCCCAGGGCTAATGTTAATAAAGCAATGATGTAATCTAAAATACGATTACCGAAAAATACCTGCTCCAAAATCTTTAGATTCATAACAACTTACCTCCTATAAATAAAACAAGTATCCAGATAAAAAGATAACCGAACCATGCCCTAACCACCGGCAGATTCAAGCTACCTTAGCTTCACCGTAAAATCAATTAGAGATCTTATTAAAAATGATTTAAAAACATGATTACCAAAGACGCAATTATCGGTGAGATATATACCGAATTTCAAGTTCAAAGGCAATATCTTCCTAATTGGATAAAATATTGGTTCGGTTGCCTTATATAGAAACTGAACTATGAAATTATGCGGATCGAGGCTAACTCAACTAATCAGAGCGCGGATTAAGATTAACCAATAAAATATAGAAAATCCGACATCCAGAATTCACGCTAAGGCGATTAAACAGTTAGATAAAACAAACACAGTATACCCTTTTATCTATAGCGGCAGGATTTTAAGTTTTTATTTATCTAAAGCCTTGAGGTATTTATAGTAATCGCTATCAGTAGTCAAAACCAGTACCGAATTTTCGTCAATGGTGCCTTTATATGTTTCTAATGTCTTAAGAAATGAGTAAAATTCGGGATTCTGGGAATAAGAACCGGCGTAAATATTAATTGCCTCAGCATCAGCTTTCCCTACGATAGACTGCGCCTGCCGGTAAGCTTCTGAAGTAATCAGCTTTAACTCTTTGCCGGTTTGTCCCTCAATCTCGGCAGATTTTCCAAATCCTTCTGATCGGTATTTCTCGGCAGCGCGCTTTCTTTCAGCAATCATCCGGTCATATACCTTATTGCGCACCTCTTCCACATAGTTTATGCGTTTTATGCGTACATCCATAATCTCAATCCCGTATTGCGGAGCGAGGACTTTTGCTTTTTCTAATATGGCGCGAGTTAATTTTTGCCTTCCTGTTTCAATACGTTCCAAAGCTTCTTCACTGACAATAGCATCATCCCCAAGATCCTTACTCTCCAATATACGGTTTGAATCCCTTACCGCTTCAACCAAAAGATTGCCGGTAACGGCGTCTCTGGTAGCTGAATTGATAATATCATTTAGGCGGCTGCTAGCGCTTAACTCATTGCCTACAGACTGTAAAAACTTTAGCGCATCCACTATCTTCCAACGCGCCATTGTATCTACCCAGATATATTTTTTATCTTTTGTAGGTATCTGGTTCGGATCACCATCCCATTCAAGAAGCCTTTTTTCAAAATAATGCGCCTGTTGAATAAAAGGCGTTTTAAAATGCAGGCCCGCGGATGTTATCGGCTCTCCCACCGGTTTGCCAAACTGAGTAATCACTACTTGCTTAGTTTCATCTACAATAAATAACGTTCCGCTTGCAAACGCAAGAAAAATAATTATAGCCAAGAAAGAAACTAATCCTAAGATTGTCCCCAATTTGCCTTCTTTCATTGTTTAAGCCCTCCTTTCTTGCCTATATCTAATAACGGCAATATGGAAGATTGCCTTGGATCAATGATATATTTTTCTTTTGCCTTGGGTAAAACTTCGGCGAGGGTCTCAAGATACAGCCTCTTACGGGTAATCTCTGGAGCTTTTTTATATTCGCCTAAAGTCACCAAGAACCGATCTGACTCCCCCTTAGCCCTATTTATCTTATCGAGGGAATACCCTTCTGCCTCGCGGATAGTCCGTTCCGCTTCTCCTCTGGCCTTTGGTATGGTTTTATTATATGCCTCCCAGGCCTGGTTAATCATTTTTTCTTTTTCCTGCTTTGCCTCATTTACTTCGTTAAAAGCCGGCTTTACTTTATCAGGAGGATTTACATCTAGTAATTTCACTGTAATAACCTGCACTCCTGTTTGATAATCATCCAGAATTTTTTGCATCTCGACTTGGGCTAAATGGTCTATTTCTTCTCTTTTGATGGTTAATACCTCATCCACAGTATAATCTCCCACAAATCGGCGCATAACTATTTCAGAAACATCCCTTATAACCTTAAGGGGGTCACGCACGACAAAAAGCAATTTTATAGGGTCTTTTATCTTAAATTGCACAATCCAACGCACATCAAGTATGTTCAAATCCCCTGTAAGCATAAGAGACTCCTCAAGGTCTGATCCGTAAGAATACCCTGCTCTTGACCCTGTGTTTATGTTTCTAACCCCAAATTCTTCTTTAAAAATCTTTTCTACCTTGATAGGAGTTACTTTGTCAATTCCAAAAGGAATCTTCGTATGCAGCCCTGGCGAGCTTAAACCAAGATATTTACCGAACCTCTGGATTACGCCTACCTCATCCGGGCCTATTGAATAGATTACACCTTTTAGCCCCACAATAAGAATCAGGCCTAATACTATCCAAGGGATATATTTACCATAATTAAGAAACTTCTTTTTGCCTATATCAATTATATCATCCGGATTAGGAATATTCTGCCAATCCATAAAAGACTCCTTTCTTTTAACTTAAACGCTAAAAAATAAAAAACCGACACCTGCGATAATCGCAGATGGCGGCCCGACCATCTAAACCTTCAGGAAGATACTCCTGAACCCATTTTTATGAGACTATAAAATCTTAGCTATATGCAACTATCTTACAATTATTAAGTCCATTGTCAAGGATAATTATAATTCTTGCCCAATCATGGCCGTTTTCGATTTAAGAACCACCTGCGGCCCCACTTTTCCACTTCTATAATACCGTAAATCGACAAGCCTATCAAGAAAATCCGCACCCAAGCATCAAATGAAATCGGCGCGCTATGGAAAAAACGATTCATAGCGGGAGTATAGGTAAAAAGCATCTGTAAACCTATCATGATTAAGACCCCGGAAATCAACCAACGGTTCGAAAATACCCCCAAAGCGAATATTGACTTCGACAAGGAACGGCAATTAAGAAGATAGAAAAGCTCGCCCATGACCAACACGCCGACAGCCGCAGTTCGCGCCTCCGCAATGCTTAGTCTGTTATTTCTTTCATAGAAAAAGAGCCCAAAAACCCCAAGAGCTAAAAGTACGCCTACCGAAATTGTCCGAGAGATAAGCTCTCCTGTCATAATCGGCATTTTAGGATCACGGGGAGGCCGTTGCATCAAATCGGGTTCCTTAGACTCAAAAGCTAACATCATACCCAAACATAGAGCGGTAGTCATATTTATCCAAAGTAATTGAACCGGCGCAACGGGAAGCACAATACCTGCAAAAATGGCAACCATGATAGCAAGGGCTTCGCCTAAGTTTGTCGGCAATGTCCAGACAATGAATTTTCTTAGGTTATCAAAAACGCACCGTCCCTCCTCGACCGCAGCCTCAATTGAAGCAAAATTATCATCGGTTAAAACCATATCCGCAGCTTCTTTGGCAACCTCTGTGCCTGTACGCCCCATAGCAACGCCTATATTAGCTTGTTTAAGAGCCGGGGCATCATTGACGCCGTCTCCGGTCATAGCTACAATATAACCTCTTGTTTGGATCGCTTTAACAAGCCGCAGCTTCTGTTCCGGAGTCACGCGGGCAAAAACACTGACCCGATCAACAGATTCCTGTAATTCCTCATCGTTCATATTTTCAAGTTCGCTTCCGCTCAACGCCACTAGACCTTTAATTGACCCTTCCTCGCCAAGACGACTTTTTAGGTTTAATTGCTCAGCAATGGCTTTAGCCGTTAGCGCATGATCTCCAGTTATCATCTTCACAAGAATTCCTGCGGAATGACAACGCCGCACAGCCTCAATCGCTTCTTTGCGCGGAGGATCTATCATTCCCTGTAGCCCTAAAAAGGTTAGAGACTCAGTAATATCGCCATGATCAATCCTATCTTTCTGCGAAGAAATACTGCCACGGGCAAAGGCAAGCACTCTTAGCCCTCTTGCCGCCATAAGTTCAATCTGATGCTCAACTAGGGCACGTTTCAAAGGACGGATATCGCCATTTTCATCGAGATGATTAGCGCATTTGGCTAAAATCTTTTCTACTGAACCTTTTAAATAAACAACTCCGTCCCCGTTGGGTAAAATATGAAATGTCGCCATGTATTGATATTCCGATTCAAACGGAATAGAATCTTTGCGCGGCAACGCAGGCATACCCTCGGGAAATAAACTCTTCCCTTTACTCGCGGATACAATAAGCGCCGCTTCTGTCGGGTCACCCTCAACCTGAAACACCCCTTTCTTATCCACAATTCTGCTGTCATTACACAATATACCTGCGGCCAGGCATTCCTTAAGAGCTACGGAAGATTTCTCTCCGGGCGTTCGCGAAAGCCCTTGAATAGCGCCCTCAAAACTATATCCCACTCCTGAAACCTGATATGTCTGGCCTGCGCTAAAAATCTCCTGCACGGTCATTTGATTCTCGGTAAGCGTTCCGGTTTTATCAGAACAAATAACGCCGGTACTACCGAGCGTCTCCACTGCTGGCAGCTTACGAATAATGGCACGGCGCTTAGCCATTCTTGCCACGCCTATCGCGAGCGTTATCGTTACCGCCGCAGGCAGTCCCTCAGGAATCGCCCCTACCGCAAGTGCAATCGCAGCCATAAACATTTCCGCAGATGATTTGCCCCGAAGCACACCCACAACAAAAGTAAATGCTGCCAACCCCATGATAACAAATAAGAGGTAACGGCTAAAGTGGGCTATTTTAATTGTAAGAGGAGTTTCTAAATCTTCAGCCGCAGTAATCAACTCTGAGATTCGCCCGACCTCGGTGGCATCTCCTGTGGCGGTAACAATGGCCTTACCCCGGCCATAGGTAACAAAAGTAGAGGCATAAAGCATATTTAATCTATCTGCCAAAACGGTTTTAACATCGAGGGAATCGATTTGCTTCTCAACCGGAATAGACTCACCTGTGAGAGGCGATTCATTAACTTGCATATCCCTACTATAAATAAGACGCATATCTGCGCTAATTTTATCACCGGAAGCAATCATAACCACATCCCCAGGAACCAACTCGGTAGAGGTAATATGCTGTTCCTTACCGTCTCTTAACACAGAAACAGAAGATGTCATAGAGCGAGAAAGGGCTTCAAGGGCTTTTAAGGCCTTGGCTTCCTGCAGAAAACCAACTATGGCATTGATAAGAATGACTCCAAAAATTACCGAAGCATCAACCCATTCTTTTAAGAATAGCGTGGTCGCAGTCGCCGCCAGAAGAATATATATGAGAGGCTGATGAAATTGCAGCAAGAAACGCAGCCACAGGGGTATGCCTTTTTTAGGAGTGATTTGATTTAAACCAAAGCGTTCCTTGCGTTTCCTAACCTCATCCGAAGATAAACCAACAGAAATATCTACTTCGAGCCGCTTAACAGCTTCATCAACAGGCAACGAATGCCAAAATTCTTTAGTAAAATCTAGTATTTCACCAGGCATGCTCTATTCCTTTAAATATTCTTCCGTAAATTTTATAATATTATCCATCATGCCCTTGGATAGAAATTGCACAACTATCTTAAAAATAAAGTGTTATATCTTGTCCATTTCTTTGGGGTAAACATTAGTGAATCATGGCTTAAAAACACCCCCAGAAATAATAATTTTGAAGGCGTCCGCGATAGAGATATCCGGAAAATTTAAATCTTCTTTGGCTACAAAAATAACAACTCCGGTAAATGGCCCGGGAGAAGTAGGCATAAAAATTGATACCATAGCCTTATTTGATATTTGGCTTAATTTCGGGAATTCTTCGTTTGTTAAAAATCCTAAAGACCGTATACCTTTTGAAGGATACTCTACTAAGACCACCTTCTTAAATCCGAATTCTTTTTGCGCTAAAATAAATGAAATAACTTGCTTAAAGGTAGGATAAATATTCCTGATTAAGGGTAAGTTAGAGAACCACTTATCAATAAAAGGAAAAATCCTTTTACCTATATAACGATTAGCTAAAAATCCGACCAAAAGTATGAGTAAAATAAAAATTAGAATACCTAAACCGGGAATATAAAATCCCAGGGTATTTTTGAAATAAACGTTTAAAAACCTACCTAAGATATTATCGATAAAACGGAATGAGGCCACCAAAATATAAACCGTCAAAAAAACCGGTACTACCACTGCCAATCCAGTTATAAAATATCTCCTTAATCTATTCATAAAAGATCCTCATTTTGTCCCCATTCCAAACATCCATTGCCCACAAAAGAAGTGAAGGAATCCCGAATACAAAAAACCAACCAAAGTTTACTAAGGGCTCGGTTTTAAATACTTTCTGTAGAAAAAACGCTAGAATAAATTTTTGCTCTATTCTTATTCAACAGCTGCGATATCAAGTCGGGTGATTCCAATACCACTTAATATATCCAATACACGCACAACATCCCTAAAAGAACGGCGTTTATCAGCGCATAACAGCACAGAAACGTCGAGATTAGCTTTGTATCGTAATAAAACTCTTTCTTTTAGTTCTTTCATAGTAACCAACTCTTTGTTTAAGTAAACGGGGCCGTCGGCACTAATAGTGATGTTAATCTGCCCTTTATCCTTAATGGTAGAGGCATGTTCTGCCTTAGGTAATTTCATATCCAGTTTTTTCCAAGGATTTATGGTATACAAAAGGCTGAAAGATATGAAAAAGAAAATAAACATATTGAGCACGATATCCGTCATTACCACTGATTCCAAACTAATCGTATAATCACGTTTGCCAGAAATATTCATATCCTATTTTCCTTACCGTGTTGACTCATTAGTTTCAGAGAACAATTCTATAAGCTGTATTGTGTGGTTATTAAGACTATTTGAAATGCGCTTAATACAATTAATGAGATAGTTATAAAAAAGATAAAGAGGTATGGCAATAATCAATCCCGCGGCTGTGGTAATCATAGCTTCGTAGATTCCGCCCGCAAGAACATTCACCGTTATATCCGCTCCCGCATGTTCCCAAGACATAAAAGCTTTGATTAAACCTGTTATAGTGCCTAAAAACCCCAAAAGAGGCTCTATGGAAATAACTGAAGCGATGACGCCGAGAAATTTTTCCAGCCTTTCAACCTGATTATTCCCAACCTGTTCAAGAATTTTCTCTAACCTATCCATCGGCAGCAACCTTCTTTCAATGCCCACCTTAAATACGGCTGCAATAGGATGTTTTATGTTCTCTTCGCATAACTGCATAGCAGATTTAATATCGCGGGATTTTATATTTCTAAAAATCTCCTGCACAAATTCATAGCTATTCAAAGTACTCATTTTTCTAAAAACCCAAAGCCTTTCCAAAACTAACGCCCAGCCGATTATTGAACCCATTATTATGGGTATCATTACAGGACCGCCCTTAACTATTAATCCCCACATTTTTACATTCTCCTTTTGTATCCCGCATAAATTAAATAAAAAACCTAAAAATAAATACTCTACCCATATTATTTTTTTAAATTTATGAGGTTAGTGATTTTGGCTACCAAAACCAAACCACAGTCTTCTGACCTTCTGACGGACTCAGGCTGAGTAATCCTCTGCTTCGAGAATGTTCACCCTAAACATTTAATTCCTCCGTTTGTTTTAAAACCTAGTTTTATACAATAGAAACTTTAACAATTAGGCTAATTTATCAAAATAGTAAATCAAAATAATATTCTATTCAGCCAAATTAAGTCGTCAAAAAACCAACACTATCACTGCTAGCCCGGTTATAAAATACTTTCTTAATCTGGTCATCATGAGCTCCTTGTCTACCTAGACAACACTCGCGCAATACCAATTAGCGCGAGGTATCTATTCTGAAGCTTTCTTTTCTTTTAAATAACCTTCCGTAAATTTTATGATATTATTCATCATAGCAACCGTTTCAACCGGGTATTTACCCACGGCTGATTCTGCCGAAAGCATCACAAAATCAGTGCCGTCGATTATGGCATTTGCCACGTCCGTTACCTCAGCGCGGGTAGGCCTAAGATTTTCAGTCATGCTCTCAAGCATCTGGGTTGCGGTAATAACAAACTTTCTTGCACGGTTACATTTTTTTATAATCATCTTTTGGATAACGGGTATTTCATAGATGGGCAGCGATACCCCCATATCTCCGCGCGCTATCATAATGCCATCGGAAACCTTAATTATTTCATCGACATTCTTTATGCCCTCCCTATTCTCGATTTTAGCGATAATCTTAATCTGAGAGCTTTCCCCGAGAACCCCTCTTACATCCATTATATCCCTCTTTGTGCGCACGAATGACTGGGCGATATATTCCACGCCATGTTTTTCGCAAAAAGATATATCCTGCATATCCTTCTGGCTTATACCACCGAATTCAAGCCTTGCCTCCGGGATATTTACGCCCTTATGCTCCTTAAGCAGGCCGCCGGTTATCACCTTGGCCTTAAGTTTGTTTTTAGCCCTACCGATCACTTCTAAACCAATATTTCCATCATCGATGAATATCCGGTGGCCGTTCTTAATACTGATTAGCGGGCCGCGGTAATCCAAAGGTATAATTTCATGCGATCCTTTTATGTTTTGCTGAGTAAGCCATACAATCCGGCTTTTTTTAAGCAAAGCTGGAGCAACGAGCTCTCCTATCCTTATTCGATGCCCCTGAAGATCGCCTAGAAGCTTTATGTGCCTACGGTATTTCGCGTTTAATATCCGAATGAAGCCTATTCTATCAAGTAACTCCCGCGGTTTACCGTGCGAGAAGTTCAAACGGGCGACATCCATGCCGGCAAGAATCATTTTTCTAAGTATCCTCGCCCTTGATGATGCCGGGCCAAGCGTGCAGATTATCTTAGTTTTAACCATAGAATCCTTTCTCAAACAAAATCCTAGAACTAAACCGAATACTAGATTATCGCTCTATACTATTGCGCTTTTACCTTTGCTTTCATTATTCAGATAAATATTTATTTAGCTCCATCGATGTTCTCTTGCCTACAACACCATCTGCCTTAAGATTATGTGCTTTCTGAAATTTTATGATAGCACTCTTAGTCTTGGGCCCGATTTTACCGTCAACCGCTCCTTGATAAAAACCGGCGCTTTTTAATGCCCTTTGAATTTGCTTCGCACTTAAGTTAACAGGAACGGAATATGTTGTGCTTTTGGCTGGCTGGACATCTTCATAATCCCAAGAAGAAGTATTTTGTTGATATGTTTGCGAAGGCCACTGATAGTCTGATTGCTGCGTTGTTTGTTTCTTTACGCCTGTCGCGCAGCCTCCTATAATTAGGGTTAATAAAATAACTCCCATCATTCTCATTAACATGGCCTCTCCTTTCAATAAAAAGCGGACATCCTGAATTAGTTTTACAAAAATTCCCGGAATATGATCGAACCAATTTAATGTTTTCAAAGGATACATGAAAGCAAAATAATATACAAGAGCTCCCACTAAAAGAGCCCCTAATGTTTTCTTTAAATCAGCCTTTAGAACAACTCCCGTTAAATAAACGTCAGGAGCTAAGAAAAAAATAGTAGCCTGAAAAAATCCCCATAAAAAAAATAATCCTAATCAAGGGAGACCCCCTCTTTATTGAAATCACACAATTATTATGATAAGTGAGAGTAATAAAAAAATACTACAATGTGAAAGAATACAGGCGCAGTAAAACATAGAGAGTCAACACGATCTAGCATTCCACCGTGGCCTGGAATCAGTTGTCCGAAATCCTTAACACCTGCATCTCTTTTAACGGCAGACATAACCACATCCCCACAAAAACCAACAATCGCAATAATAGCTCCTATTACAATAGCGCTGGCTACTGAAAAAGGAGTTAAAAATCTAAACACGGCACCAAGAATCATCGCTGAAAAAACCCCACCTAAAAATCCCTCCCACGTCTTTTTAGGACTCACCAATGGCAGGATTTTATGTTTCCCCAAAATCTTACCCCAAATATATTGAGAAACATCACCCAACTCGGTCATTAAAACGAGAAAGAAAACCAAGGAGGTTCCGCTAACCTTAATACCAGAAAGTTGTGGTAAAGTTAAAAGATAGGCAATGTGGCCCAAACCAAATACAAATGCCATAATACCCCATTGAATCCTGGAAGCCGCCGCTAAAAAGCCTTGCATTTCTCCGACCAAAACCAGACGAACTGGAAGAAATAAAAACATATAAACAGGAATAAAAATCAAGAACATACCATACCACTGTGTGACAATCCAATAATATTGAATAGGTATGGTTAAAAATGCCCAAAAAATAGCGCGTTGATCAACCAATCTCGTTTTAAAAATGGAAAAATATTCTTTCAAAGCTAAAAAACTTAAAAGAGCGAAAAAAACGATTGAAATATTACGGTTCACTGACATAGCTGTAAGAAAAACTACGGCCATAATCCACCAAGCCTTTATACGATTACCAAGTTCGGCCCAGTCAGTATCTGGACGAATCTTCTTTAAAATATAAAGAATAGCTGAGGCAGGTATCAATAAAAATAAAACAATGATTCCGCCTTGCTGTGTCAACGTAAGAGATAAAAAGAGTTCTTTCATCCTTGCTCCCTACTTTTTAAACTATGACGGAGTCTATTCCAACAGGTTAAAATACTTAAGAAAGAAACTCCATAAAAAAAATAGCTCCACAATTTAAATACTGAAGGGAAAATAAAAGAAATAACCGCTAGTAAGCCAACAAAAAAAGCTCTATCGCTTTTACCCATCGGCCCGTCATAACAACGGCCAACCCCCAGAGCTTGTCCTAAAACTCCACAGAATTCTGTTAAAATAGCTAAAATAACGAAAAGATATATAGCCCATAATACACCAGGGTAGAAAACAATTAAAGAAAGATAAAGAAAAATATCAGAAAGGATATCTCCTGTTTCATTTAAGACAGCGCCAAGACGAGAAGATAAATTAAATTGTCGAGCCATCATTCCATCAATTGCGTTTAAAGCCATCCTAATGAATAACCACATAGGTAAAATTAACAAAATCCAAGCACGATCTTTAAGAATAATGGAAAAAATCGCTACTAAAAAAGATCCTAAAAGCGCCATAAAAGTAACAATATTAGGAGTTACCCCTTTTTTGATAAGATATTGCATAGTTGGTTGTAGAATTTTTTGAAAACGCGGTTTTAAATCGTAAACCGTAATCATTTTCCTCGCCCTCTTTCTTTTAATTTAACTACTTCATCAAAAGATACCTTAGAAAGATAAACATATTTTTCGTAATTATTTACAATATTTGATAAATCCATTTTATCTGGGTATATAGCCTTCCCAAATATTATTTCAATCTTGCTTGGCGAAGGAAAAGCTTTCCCTTTTGGCATAGCCCTAAAAGCACCTTCAATATAAACTGGTAAAATTGGAACATTTAAATTTAAAGCCAAAGATCCTAATCCAGGTTTAAACGGCTGTAATTGATCAGACATGACTCTTGTGCCTTCCGGGAAGAGAATTATCGAACAATTGTTTTTAACAAGGGCCTCACATATCTTTAATCCTTTTACAAAATCTCCCATTCTTTCGAAAGGAAACGTATTAAATAATAATTCTATTATTGCTCTACGATATTTCTTAACATAAAAATAATCTTGTGCGGCAGGAGCAAATACGTTTTTCATTTTCTCATAAGGCAAACTGGTCATAATTAAAGGAAAATCCAATAAGCTGGTATGATTTGCAGCAATAATAAATGAACCATTACGAGGTATATTTTCTAACCCAAATACGGTTTTATTAAAATAAATCTTAAAAAAGGACTTAAAAATAAAATATGCGGCATCATGTGTTAACTTGAATTTTACCCTTTTATTTACAAAATCATTAACCTCTTTATTTTCTCCTTCCTCATCACCACTCCTACCAGCTTTATATTCTTTAGCAAATTTTATTAAATCTCCAAGAGTATTAATTTCATAACTCAAACTATCCGGAATATTAATGCCGAGTTCTTTTTGTATACTTGTCAAAATCTCTACTTTCATTAGAGAATCAACCCCTAAATCATTATAAAGTGCTGCATTAAGAGTTATTCTCTCAGGAGAAATCTTTGCTAAATCAGAAATTATTTTTCTTAATTTTAAGGTAAAATCATCTTCCATGATCTGGGTAGATTCAATAAATTCTTCCTTTTCTGTCTCTACTCCAGCTTTCGAAATAAGCTCCAACAGAACCTTCCTTTTTATTTTACGCGTTGATGTCTTTGGCAACTCATCATAAAAAATATCAAAATTCATTATTCTTTTATATTCAGCCAAATTTGCTCCCAACCTTAATATCTCAGAATTGATCTTTTCCCTAACAAACTCTTTATTTACTCTATTTTCTTTATCAAACATATCTAAATTTGGGACAACAACTGCATAAACTTCTTCACAACCTTTTCTTATTCCTTGCTGGGCAACCTTTCCTAAAACACATATTTCTTTTATATACTGGCTGGCCGACATTACTTCTTCAATCTCTTCTGGAAATACCTTCTTCCCTGAACCTAAAACTATCAAGTTTCTTATTCTCCCCGAAATGAATAAAAAACCATCCACATCAAAATAACCAATATCACCAGTATGAAACCAGCCTTCTTTTAAAACTTCTTTTGTCTTTTCTTCGCTTTTATAATAACCTTTCATGACATTCGGACCGCAAACGACAATCTCTCCATCCTTACCACCAGTTTCGTTATTTGGAATAATCTTTACATCAACTCCAGGCAAAGGCTTGCCGACAGATCCATATTTGCAATCTTCAAAATTATTAACTGTAATTACTGGAGCTGTTTCTGTTAAACCATAACCTTGCAATATCCTAAAACCCATAGCGTTGAAATTAAGTTCTACAATTGCATCTAACGGGGCGCCTCCGGAAACAAAACCACGTATATTTGATCCAAATTGCTTATGTATTGACATAAATAAAACTTTACCAACTCGTATATGAAATTTTAGCAAAAATCTTGAAATATTAAGTAAGGTTTTAACAAATAGCCTTTTAATTTCCGGCAGATCATATATTTTATTCATTATGCTATTATGAAACATCTTCAAAACAAGAGGAACGCAAATCATAACTGTCGATTTTGTTTCGTTCATCAATTGAAGGATATTTGTAGGTTTTAAACTATCACAATAAGTTACTGTCGCACCCGCATACAGAGGGCCAAGGAGACCACCTGTTAACTCAAGCATGTGATTAAGAGGCAAAATGGATAAAAACTCATCCTTGTCATTAAAATTAATCAAATCGTGTAAAGAGGTAACTTCGAACAATAAATTCTTATAAGTTAGTTCTACGCCCTTAGCAACACCTGTTGTCCCGGAAGTATAAACTATTACTGCAACATCATCTTCCTTTATTTCTCTATACGTAACTTCCTTTTCGGAAACTTTGAAATCTTTCAATAGTATTACATCTTCTTTTGCATCATTATCTAAACAAATAATATGTTCAATAAATTTAAGCTTTGGCCTTAGCCCTTTAATCCTTTCCAAAAACTTATTGGAAATAAAAATACACTTAGCACCAGAATCATTAATAATAAATTCTACTTCTGCATCACTCAATTTCACATCCATTGGAACAGTAATGCCAGCGCAAGAAACAATGCCAAAGAAAGCGATGGCCCATTCAGGCCTACTTTCAGACAAAATAGCTACTCTATTTCCTCGATCTACTCCCAATTTTTTTAAATTATGAGCGGTATCTGCGGTCCGCCTCCCAAGATCAATATAAGAAAGAGCCCTAAACTTACCATATTCTTTGATCTGTAAAGCAGGGATATCAGAAAAACGCTGGTTAATTGCAACCATAAGATCAATTATCTTTAAATCTTTAAAGCTAACGTTGGGCATTATCAGTTTCCTCTTTATGATGATGAGGCTTAAGCTGCTCGGCGGGTACACCAAAATACACCGCCCTCGATTCAACTTTGGTATTTTTCAAAAGGACTGCGCTTGCACCAATGATTGCATTATCACCAATCTCGCATCCCGGCATAATTGTAGCGTGAGAACCAATGGTTACATTTTTCCCAATTTTTACTCTTTTAAGTTTAAGAATACCTCGTTCTACCACATGCCCAATAATAATTGCACCGCCTCCGACTACTGTATTATCGCCAATCTCAAGAAGAGTGGCATCAAATACGAATTTTGAATTTATTTGAACATTTTTCCCTAGCTTAGCACCTAAAAGTCGCTGCAACAAATTAGCAAAGGGAGTAAGAAGAATAAAATCAACGAAGGTAAAATTAATAAAAAGATACAGGGCACTAACAAAAGCCCATTTTAAAGCCATCGGAGAAAAAATTGGATAATTTCCCTCTTTAAGTCGTAAACCTAAAATCGTCCTTGTTAAGCCTGCAAGTATAATCATAGAAAAACCAAAAACAAAATATCCCCCAGCTAATGAAAATCCTAAAAGCGCATAACGGCTAATCGGCTGCATTAACAGGCCTGCATTCCAAGCTTTTAAAACAATAGCAATACTGGGAATTAATGCTAAACCAAAATATACTGTTCCAATAATATACATAACCAACGAGAAAATAAGTTGGCCAATAGTAATAAATATACTTTTCACTATATCTCCTTATGTTAATGTTTCCTGAAACCAATTTTTAGTTTCAGTCATAAATTGCGTGAAATAATCTCTTATTAAATATTCCGCATGTGGCCCGCCTTTAATAATGGCCATCCTTTTCTTAGACTGCGTTTTATCATAAAGCGCTTGAGAATGCCATGGCTTAATCACCCAATCCCTGTCTCCGTGAATATATAGGATAGGAATTTGTATTTTAGCTACATTATCAATAGGCTTTTCTTTTTTAAGCCAAAATGGCCCGAGACGAAATCCTCTTCCTTTAAGGCCTTCGAAAGTAAACAAAGTATATGCTAAGTCACCTTTTAAATCCAACTCCCAAAACTGATAATCAATTTTGTTAGGATCTGATACAGAACTTACACATATAAGCGAATCGACCCGTTTATCGTACGCTAAGGTATTGATAGCTACGCTTGCTCCAAAAGAAAAAGCGAGCATGGCTATTTTCTTATATTTTCCATCCATATAGTCCAGCGCTACTTCTAAATCTATACCCTCTTTACTTGTCCATGAAAAAAATCCACTGCTCTTCCCGTGCCCTCTAAAATCGAACATAAATATATCATAATCATCATACAGAACCTCAGCGAATTTCTTTAATATTACGGCGTCTTTACTATTATAAAAACCGTGAACTATAATAACTACTTTATCGTGACCAACCTTATAATGACAATACGCTATCTTTTGATGATCCGATGTTAACAAAGTACCAGATAATATAGATGGCATTAACATATAGTTAAATATTTCTCCAAATTCACTTGAAAGGTCATTTCTATAATTATAGCATTAGTTTTTAGAGTTTATACTCTAATCTTATATGTATTTAGTGTATTTAGACCTTTTCTTAACTTTTTTTGAAGGGGTGAATCCGTAAAAACACCTAGGAATACGGCCGATATACAACTAATAAACGCAATACCCTAACTCCAGAAACATCGCAACATAAAAAGACCTACAACCGCTATTGAAAATACAAAGATACAGACGCTTTCCATCTCAATCAGAAAACTGCACCAATTTTATGCTGGAAAGTGTCTTTTTATAAATTTTAAGGGCATATCCGCTATACCTATCGTAATAATTTGACTCGCCAAGCTCCTTCTTTAATGAAACGATTATAAAACCATCGATCCGTTTCCAAATGTAAGAGGTAAATTTCACCGGATTAGGATTGCCTTTCTTATCGCGGTAATCAAGGTTATAGCTTTCGATTTTTTTATAGATAATCAGGATGGCTTCTTCAAGCAGGTCGTCTCCAAATCTCTGGATCAAGGCAGGAAACGCTACTTTGTGAATTCTAAAAATTACAAAGCCAACATGACGCAATACAAGCTCTTCCTTGCTTTTCTTTGAACCATTTTGAGCCTTGTGAATCAAACGTCTTTCTTCAGATAGGGAAATTCTAGGATAACGCCGAAGAATATCCACCTGTTAGAGAACACTCCGAGAGCGGACATCGACCGGGTTAGAGACCGGCAGCTAAAAAGATGAAAAAGTTCTCCGAAAACAAGCACATTAACTGCCACCGTCCTGGCCTGCTCCAATGCCGCTACGCTATTTTTTCATACATAAAAATCCCAAAAATAGTTACCACCAGAGAACGATATTGCTTGGGGGCCTTTCCTATTCCGTAATCGGTTATACTTTTACATCGAACAGCGACCGGTAAACTTACAACTAATTTGATTCTATGCCTTTATTAAAACAAATAAATTTACATGTGCCACTTTTGATATCCAGTGCTAATTCGTTCTGAGGATCAATCTCCAGCGCTTTATTTAAATATTTATTATATCTTACGTCATCACCCTTAACTTTATAAAGCTGACCCAATCTTACATAAGCATCAGCAAATAGCGGATCATTTTCAACTGCTTTTTTGAGATAAGCTTCTGCCTTTTCCAAATTTCCCCCGGCTAAAGCAGGCGCCAAAAGATAAAAACTACCCAAGCCAAATTTGACCTCCGCTGATTCAGGCTGTAATCTCTCCGCCGCCTTTAAGCTCGGTAATACCGCTGTGCCATTGATGATCTTTGAGAGAGGGCCTCCGTAGTGCGCGATCATACCCTTTGTACCTCCGTATATCAAATGGGCACGCACCTGATTGCCCCGGTCAACATTTTTTTCTCCCTGTCTCAATACCGTTATAGCCAATCTGACCGCTGCTTTAAAATTCATCTGGGTGTATCTTATATAAGCCAGGGTTATAGAGGCCGGGGGGAAATCGGGATTCTGTTTTAATACCCCGCTTAACAGCTCTTCGCTTTTCTGCGGCTGATGCCGCCGGCGCAGGACTTCAGCCTTTCCCCATTTTGCCTCGATTGCCCTAGGGTCTAAAGTTAAAACTTTATTAAAAGCCTCTCCTGCTTCTTTATCCTTATGTAAATTCAAATAGACCAAACCCAGAACATATAAATCATTTATAGAATCAGGCCTTGCCTTAACATCGGCTAAGATATCCGATAAAATCATATTATCTGCTTTTTCATGCAACTCTTTCCAATCTAAACCGTAAGATAAATTTATCCCTAAAAAAGAAAATGCAACGAAAAATAATATTGATCTTTTTAACATGCCTGCCTCTTTTTAAAATACTCCCAGAAAATTATGGTCATGGTTACCATGCTAAAGCCAAATAAAAAATCTTCCAGAGGAATACTCCCTATCCTTAATCCCAAAAAAAATTGCGGCCGATACATTACAATTTGCTTGCCGGTTAAATAACCGTTCACCAACATTTTAAAAAATAGAATTACCAGGATAAATACATAGTACCCCTTTTTCTTAAGCAGGTTAATATGGCTGGCCTTATCTAAGTAGACAGTCAATAAAACCGCGGCTATACCTAAGATAGTATACTCTTTCATTTAAATCTTCCCCCAAGATACTTAATCGCTTCCCAAGTAAAAATACAACAAAAAGGTATAACCACAAAAAACAATACCTCTTCCAGCGGAAGGTTAATAACCCTAAAACCCCAGACGCCTCTTGGATTAAAGTACCAGTGGCCTCTATATGTTGCGAATATATCCCAACTGCCGAAGATAATAACTATGAGAAATACGCTGATAAAAAGGGAACGGATATTGCGGTAAAATTTAAGTCCGGGCCAAAAACTTAACAGAAAAGGCACTACTATGGACAAAATTAAAACTACCATATATTCTGACATAACACATATATTGTATTGCAAATATTGTGTTTTTCAAAGGTAAAATTTGGTTTTGATTTTAGATTATTTATTGTAGAATATAATCATGGAAGGTTTGCTATTAGCAGAGGCGATCACCAAACAACATGCCAAAACATTCTATTTTTCTTCCCGATTCCTAAAAAAAGAAAAAAGATCCGCCGCATATGCGGTATATGCAATATGCCGCATCAGCGATGAAGCTGTAGATGGTAAACGAGATCCTTCAACCTTAGGCAGCCTAGCTATACTTCAACAAAAAATTGATTCTGTCTACAAAAACGCGCCCCCTGCCGATCCTCTCTTATTAGCCTTTCAGCAATCTATAAACAAATACCATGTCCAAAAAAAATATTTTGACGCCCTCATAGAAGGCATGTATATGGATTTATATAAGAACCGCTACAAAAACTTTGAGGAATTATATGATTACTGTTACAAGGCAGCCGGCGTAGTGGGGCTAATCATGTTAGAGATATTCGGCTACACAAACCCAAAGGCAGCAGATTATGCCATAAGTTTGGGCGTAGCCATGCAATTAACTAATATCCTGCGCGACATCAAAGAAGATTTTAATCGAAACAGGATCTACCTCCCTGAAGATGAAATGCAGCGCTTTCAAGTATCAGAAAGCGATATCTTTCGTTCACAAATAAATGAGAATTTTAAAGCATTGATGAAATTCCAAATAGCCCGCTCAAGAGAATATTACGAAAAAGCCAAACAAGGGATAAAGATGCTTGCTGACCTAAATTCCCGTTTTGTGGCCTGCGCTATGGCTGACATCTACTCCGGAATACTAAACTCCATAGAAAAAAATGATTTTGATGTCTTTACCAAACGTGCCTGCGTAAGCACCCCGAAAAAAATAATCGCTGTCTCAAAGATAATATTTAAAGGAAAGTATCTATGAAAATAAATCTGGCTAAATCAGCAGGTTTCTGTTTTGGCGTAAAAAGGGCGATTGACATCGCCTATAAAACACTCGCCGGTAATAAGAACGTCTATATGCTCGGCAATATTGTGCATAACGAAGAGGTGGCTAAAAGGCTGGAAAAGGCGGGCTTAAAAAAAACTCAGGGGCTCGGCTGCGGAAAAAATAAAATCTTTTTAATCCGCGCCCACGGAGCCGGCCTTAATATTATCGAACAAGCCCGTAAGCTCGGATACAAAATTGTCGATGCTACTTGCCCCATGGTAAAGGAAATCCATAAAATCGCCCATAATGCCCAGAGCCATGGACAGACGGTTATATTAATCGGAGATAAAAACCATGACGAGGTAATCGGAATCATAGGGCAGCTGAAAAAGAAACCAATACTAATCGATAGCCTGCAAAGCGTACATTTGAAAAAGATCAAAAAAATAAAAAAGGCTACTCTTGTAGTTCAGTCTACGCAGAATATTGAAAAGGTAATGAAAATTTTTGATCTATTAAAACCGCATATCAAAGAATTAAAATTATTTAATACTATCTGCCTCCCGACGCGTTTAAAACAGCAAGAGATGAAAAATATGCCTTTGGAAAATGACGTTATGATTATTATCGGTTCAAAGACCAGCGCTAATACTAAAAGGCTTTACGAAATCTCAAAATCGCTAAACGATAGGAGCTATTGGGTCCGATCAAAAAAAGATATAAAGCCTGCCTGGTTTAAAGGGGTAAATTCGGTGGGGATTACTGCTGGGGCATCGACCCCTGATGATACCACAAAAGAAATCATTGCCTACATAAAAAAGGCAACCTTAAACAACCTTCCTATTTCGCCTTGCCTGTAATCAAATCAGCAACAATCCGGGAACCGGCAATTACTACGGGTAGCCCTCCTCCCGGCTGGGTGCTGGCTCCTACAAAATAAAGATTTTTAATCTTATGGTCAAAATTGGGGGGCCTAAAAAAAGCGCTTTGCATCAAATTATGCGCCAGGCCAAAAGTAGCGCCGTATTTGATATTATAACGGCCGATAAAATCCTTAGGGTAGAATCTATGTTCCACCTCAATCAAATCCTCAATCCTGCTGCCTAATTTTTCGCTAATTTTGTCAAAAGTAATTTTGCGCAACATCTCTTCATACCTAGAAATATCTTCTTTGTTCTTTTCCAGGTTCGCTACCGGAACCAATATGTAAAATATCTCTTTGCCTACAGGCGCCAAAGAGGAATCTGTCACTGTCGGCACATGCACGTAAAAAGAGGGATTATCAGGCATTGCCTTTTCTTTAAATATTTGGCTTAGGTTTTTCTTAAGGTCGTTGGAAAAAAATAAATTATGGTGAGCGAACCCACTTACCTTTTGCTTTAATCCCAGATAGATAAGATAAACCGAACAAGAGTACTTATAATTGGATATACGCCTTCCTAAAAGCTCGCTCTGCGCGTAAGCGTAATCGGCATTCACCACCACTTTATCAAAAGCCTCTTCCCGGCCGTCTAATTCCAAAATAAGTTCCCCGCCACTGGGCTTGATTTTCTTCACCTCTGAATTGTACTGAAACCGGGCTCCGAATTTTTTCGCCATCTTTTCCAAAGCCAGAGGAATCTGATACATACTGCCCATAGGATGAAATATTTTCTGTACGTGGTCAGCATAACTGATTATGCTATAAAATGCCGGGGCATTAAATGGGGAAACGCCCATAAACATCGCCTCGAAGGTAAAGGCATAACAAAGTTTCTCGCTCTTAAAGAACTTTTTTGCCAGTTGCCAGTAAGAATCAAAAGCCCGGATTTTTCCCAGCAGCCCCCAATAACGGGGGTTAAATACCGCCTTAGTGGTAAAACAATCGTAAAGCAGAGGCCTGACTGTTCGGTAGATCTTGGCGGTTTCCCGCATAAAACCGTCAAAACCAATACTGCTTCCCGGCTCTATCTTCTCAAGCTCATTTTTGGTCCTTGCGCTATCCTTATAAACCGTAAGTGAATCTCCGTCAGGAAAAAAGATCGTATAACCAGGATCTATCGCTCTTAGATCCAAATATTCTTTTATATCCTCCCGGCAGTAAGAAAAAACCTCCTCGAAAAAATCCGGCATAAGCACAAACGAAGGCCCCATGTCAAACTTAAAGCCCTTGTCTTCAAGCAAATGGTTCCTGCCGCCGCATTCACCCAGCTTCTCAAAAACCTCAACAGAATATCCCTGTTTGGCTAACCGGGCAGCAGCAGCCAACCCTCCCACTCCCGCTCCTATTATAGCTATTTTTTTATTCATGTTTATCACGGCACAATCTCATGCTAACGGCATAACCTTTCTCAATCTCTTACTAGGCATTATATAACACTTTTTAGGAAAGCATTATTTTATTATCCCATGGCACATGTTCCACCGCCAAGTTTTATTTTATATAATTTTTTGTTATAAGGCAATTTCATTAACAGCATACCCATTATGCAGTTATCAGTCAAGCCGGAAAAAATAAGGCCGCAGCTGACAAATACCGGGATAAAAATAAACACCCAATGCACAATCCATGATAAAAGTATCCCCAATAACACTAAACTTCCGGCAATAAGCCGGACCTGGCGTTCTAGTGATATGCCGCCCTCACCTTTGATAACAGGTAACCTTTCCTTCTGCCAACGCGTCATACCGCCTTGCATTACCTTAACGCCATGAATACCAGACTGTATTAACATATCCGCAGCCATAGGGGAACGATTACCGGTGCGGCAAAGGACAATATAGCTTTGCATAGATTGACTTAGGTCATTGATTTTAGCAGAAAGCATATCTATGGGGATATTAATTGAATCTTTAATATGCACTTCACTGAATTCCAAGGCAGAACGTACATCCAGTAATTTGGCCTGAGGATCTTTCTCTATAATTACCAGGGCATCCCTAGGCTCAATCATCTCTAATGCCGCGACTTGGCCTTTCTGGTTTACGCGGATAATATTGTCTATATTAAAAGGCTTGGGAATAACCTTTGAACGCATGTTTTTAACAAATGCCTCTTTATCCTCTTCTTTTAAAAAAGGATTTTCTCCTTTCTCTTTAGCTAATGTAGACGAACGTTTTTCATGATAGTCATGGCCGGGAAAAATTACCGTCTCTCCCGGAAAAGCTTTAAGCTTTTTTAATGTATCAAACATAGACTCAGGAGAACCATTCTGAAAATCCGTACGGCCGACACTGCCGATTAAGAGGGCATCTGCGGAAAATAATTTATTTTCGCCGTATAAACTAACGGCATCATCTGTATGACCAGGAGTATATATGACTTTAAAGCTACTGGAGCCTATGGCGACTTGCTCATTATCCTTTAAGCGCCTATCCGCAACGCTAGAAATTGCTTTTTCATGCATCAATACCTGCGCACCAAATTTCTTCTTTAATACGGATGCTAAAGAAAAATGGTCGGCATGTGTGTGCGTGTCTATGATAAGCTTCAGCATAAGCCTATTTTTCTTTAAATATTCGCTGTATTCATCCAACAGGCTGATATGCGGATCGATAACTAATGCTTCTTCATTTGAACTTAAAATATAAGAGTAGCAACTACCAGCAATGAATTGTTTGAACATGGCCTCTCTCCTTTTAAGAAAATTTTCCATAAAACCCAAAGAGAACTATTTGTACCCCCCGGGGAGTAAAGCTGATCTTCCTGCAGAATGCAGGACACTTGGCTATATCCAATAGGCCAAGGTGCTTAATGAAACATCTATAATGCCCCGCGCCTCGCCTAGCGTTATCTTTTCAAAAAACCGCCGCAATTTTTAAGTGGCAAAAAACAAAACTTAAAATTTAAAATTAATCTGCGGATGTTCTCGCTGAATTTCGTCTTTAATAATCTTGACAAATTCCTGAGCTAATTTTAAAGCACTTTTTGCGTCAGTCATGGAAATATTGATTTTCCAAGGTTCATAGATAAAATTATTACGATTTTTCCTCATATAATCGAATTTTTCAATCTGATCAAGGCCTATCTTTTCCGGTTTTATAAATTTTTTTCTATATACTCATTCAAAAAGCTATCAGAGGTCACCTTCATCTCCTTTGATAAATATCTTTTTGCCCTTTATTACTTCTAAAACAAACGAATTCTTTTTCTTTTTTTCCTTTTTGTATTCATTTTCTGTATAACATGTATAATTAACTTCTTTAAATAATTTCTTTTCCAGACTGCTAATTTTTATCACCAATTCATTATCATCTATACTATCCCCTATCAAAAATATATCTACATCGCTGTCTTGCCGCTCATCTCCTTTAGCAAGAGAACCGTATATAAAAGCAACTTTAATGCTTTTTATGCCAAATAAGGCATCTTTTATAAACCTTATTACCCCTTGCGTTTTAGAAATAATGTTTTTAATTTCTTCATAAATAGAATTTTGTTTATTTAAGGAAAACAGCTTTATGTTACCGATTTTACGTGATTTAAGTATCCCAGAGGTACTCAGTTTTTGCAGTTCCCTATGAAGCGTCCCAACAGACATATGGTATTTACTAGCTAATTGGCGGGTATAATACTCTATCTCAGGCGCCTCAAAGAATGCCTTAAGAAGAGTTTGACGAGTTTTTGAAGCTATTAAGCTTTGCAGCATATTGTTCTCCTTTTGAGAACAATTGTATCATATTTGAGAACGATGTCAACTATTTTTATTGACAACCTAAATAACAAATAATTCTGGCAGAGAAACCCTCGCCGAAACGGTAAACGAAGATATGGGGGGGTCCCTCTCCTGTGAGCCGAAGGGAAACCTCTCTGCTTCCAAATAACACTTATATATAGAAATTACCTTGATATATGCCCAATACTGCGACTTTAGAAAGGTAATTCCTCGCTGATTACTGGGGTGATGAGATATGAAATGGCCGCTATCCCTATTTTCCCGATAACCATCAAGGATAATTTTTATTTAATCTTAAATTCGTTAGAATAGATAATTTCCCTATCAATACTATCTTCATCAAATACGTAAGATAATACCAATCTATAAATGCCTTTTTTAATTATTCTTTCTTTAGGTTTATCCAATAAAATGCCTTTTTCGTTAATAAAGTCGCAAAAAAATGTAATGTGCCACTCATCCTTAATCTCTAATTTTGATTTTAGCTCTCGGGGTTCTGACCTCTCGCAAAGCACCATGATACATTCCCAGTCTTTTTTATTCTTTAATGGGAGACATAAATCCAGATTTTTCCATGTTCCATCGGTTAATTTCTGAAGACCCCAAAACGGCCTACCACCGCAAGAATTAAAACCCCATATTGATTTATCTAGGCCATTTCTCCCTATTATTGTCACTGTATCTCCCTGACTATATTCTGTTTTGTCGGTAGTTATTGTTACTCCCTGATTCTCGGCAAAGATTGGTTTGTTACAAATCCACAATTCTCCAATTAGAACAATACTGAAAATCAAAATCACAATTAAAATTTTGCTTATTAAGGTAACTAAGATATTTTTACCAACTAACCTTTTATTCTCCATCATTCTTCCCTTTTCTCCTAATATGCTACTTCCATTTAGAAATGGCGTCACTCTCGTATTACCTGAGGGGAAACCTCTCTTAATTTATTAGACTAATTATAGGCGCGATACCTCAATATATCAAGAATATTCTAGGTTTAGAGAAGGCATTTCCTCGCCAATATGTCCGTTTTGTCCGGTCTTTTTTGGCTCGGAATTTCGTAACTCTCTGATAAATCAAGAGATAAAATTGTCCGACTCTATTGACCCGGACATAAACGATAAATCCCCATTTTTAAGGACGTATCCGCTGTATCTATCGTAATAATTTGACTCGCTGAGCTCTTTCTTTAAAGCATCGATTATGAACCCATCGATTCGCTTCCAAATGTAAGAAGTAAATTTAACTGGATTAGGATTGCCATGCTTATCACAGTAATTAAGGTCATAGCTTTCGATCTTCTTATAAACGATAAGGATAGCTTCTGCTAGTAGATCCTCTCCAAAGGACCGAACCAACGAAGGAAATGCGATTTTATGGATTCTAAAGATTAAAAAACTAACGTGGCTAAGGACAAGCTCATCTTTACTCTTCTTTGAACCTTTTTGAGCTTTGAGAATCAAACGCCTTTCTTCAAAGAGGGGAATTCTAGGATAGCTCCGGATGATGTCTCTGTATGACTCCCACATGGATCATTCATTTAAGCCATTCGATAATTTTTTGTTTTATCTTATCTCGCACTTGCCTTATTTTCTCTAGCTTCTCCTCCCATGTTCCCTGAAACCCAGAAGGATCATCAAATCCCCAATGAAGCCGCTCGCCCTTACCAGGAAACACAGGACATGCGCCTGACTGCGATTCGTCGCAGACAGTAATGACGTAATCATATTGTTTGCCCTGTTTATAGAAATCAAAAACGCTCTTGGTCTTATTCTGCGAAATGTCTATACCTACCTCTCTCATGACCTCGACAACTACGGGATTTAGCTTGCCCGGCTCAAGGCCAGCACTTTCAACCTCAAACTTATACCCCGCCATCTCTTTTAAAAAGGACTCGGCCATTTGAGACCTTGCCGAATTATGCACACAAATAAATAAAACCCGTTTTTTGTCCATCATGTTTTCTCCTGTTAAAGCAAGGTTGTGAATATCGCTAACGCGTAAACCAACTGCGTGTCCGCAAGCAAAACTTGACTAACATCAGCATTACCGGCACTTCAATCAATACCCCGACCACGGTCGCCAGCGCTACCCCTGAAGAAATACCAAATAGCATGGTTGCGGTAGCAATCGCCACCTCAAAATGATTACTTGCCCCCACCATCGCTGAAGGAGCCGCATCCTCATATTTTAATTTTAACTTTTTAGCCAGCCAATAGGTGACTATAAATATTAAACAAGTCTGGATAAAAAGCGGAACCGCTATCCAAAGGATAGTTAACGGCTGCCCAAGGATAATCTCCCCTTTAAAGGAAAACAAAAGCACAAGCGTAAACAAGAGCGCAATAATTGAAACCGGGCTCAATACATGTAAAAATTTCTTATTAAACCATTCTATACCTTTTAGCGCTACAATCAACTTCCGCGAAAAGTATCCTGTGATAAGAGGCAATGCCACATAAATAACGATCGATAATAATAACGCCTGCCAGGGAACCGGCATCCTTCCAACACCCAAAAGAAACCCGCCTAAAACTCCGTAAAGCAAAAGCATAGTTAGTGAATTAATCGCCACCATCACCAAGGTATGACCATCATTGCCTTTAGCCAAAAAACCCCAAACTAAAACCATGGCGGTACAGGGAGCAATCCCCAGCAGAATACAACCCGCGAAATAACTACGCCACAGCGGCACCTGAAGAACCTTTAAACCTTCATGCATGACCACTGTTCCTGAACCATGGATGGAACCCAACAACCAGTCAGCCCCGGGAGGAAGCTTAACAAAATCCATCGCCTCTACACCAATAAACCCTTTAAACAAAATTCCCAGAAAAATATAAGCTATGGCATACATCGTAAAAGGCTTGATTGCCCAATTCACGAAAAGTGTAAGCCATACCGGTTTTGGGGATTTCCCGGCTTTGATGACTTCGGCAAAATCAATCTTGACCATTATGGGATACATCATGAAAAATAAACAGATCGCGATCGGAATTGAAACTACCGGGGCTCCATTTACATAAATCGCCATACCATCAAGCAACTTGGCCGCCTGCGGAGCAACTTTACCGGTCAATACACCTAATCCAATACATACAAAAACCCAAAGCGTGAGATATTTCTCAAATACTCCTAGATGCCTTTCTTCATGAACAGCTCTCTCCATGTTTTTATCCTTTCTTTCACTATCTTTAAACACCTAATGCTTCTGCCATCTCCTGCATAATTTTATTATTCTCGGAAAATTTTGGTTCCGTTGACAGTGGTGTACAGTTTGAAAGTTTCTGTTCTCCCAATAAAAGCCTGCACGCAAAAGCAAGGCATGTCGCTTCCCTGCATGCCTTACAATTAGTTTTAGGAAGCCAACCATAGATTTGAAGCGCCGTTACTTTAACTTTTTCTTCGTAATTAGGCTTGATGCTATCGCGTCTACGATACGTGTCGTTAATCAACTTCTTAACTTCATCTAAAACGACCCAGGCATCAATAATATCGCCTGCCTTGGCAACGGTAATCTTAATATTATAAAGATTAATCATTTGACGTTCTTTGGCGTAGGTCAATGTGGAAGCGTTCTTGTTATATGAAGCGCCCTTAATAACAGCATTAATATACGGCAAGATTTCCGTAATATCCCGGTCAAGGTATCCGATGAGCCGGATTTTCTTTTCATCGGCCATGCAGGGAGCCACATAGCACAACGTGATACTCTTTAGAAATTCATCGTCTGATTCCAGCGCCTTATATTCTTGCGCTTTTTTAAAATAATCTTCTTCATAATCACGATATAAAAACGGATAGCACCCGCTAATCAGCACATCCCCATCAATAATAGTCAAACACGCCGTCTCTTTGTGTTCTTCAGTAACAACTACTGCCAAAGTAGAAATATGCTTAAAATCTAACCCTTTAGAAATCAAGATTCCCTGGGCTTTTAAACCCTCATCTTGATTCGGAAAAACAATAATTTCATACTGTTTGCTCTTGTTTATTTCCAATCGCACACCTTAAAATAACCTCAGAATATATATTCCTGCATAGTACAGGCCAACAAGGATAAATATGATCCCGGTAATCTTTCGGGTATAGTATTCGAGCCTTGTGATTTTATTAAACCAATGACTCAATGATGTCACGCCTAAGGCAATGGCAACAGCAAATGCAAAAACCGGCAAACCTGTTCCAATTCCGTAAATGAATGGCAGTGCGATACCGCTTTCACTGTTAATCGCTAAAGGAATAAAACTCCCGAAGTATAACGCAGCAGAAATAGGGCAAAATGCCAGAGCAAAAATAAAACCAAGCAAAAAGGCACCCGGAGCGCCGGATTCTACAAGCTTATTATGATGCTTTTGCGATAGCAACAGCCCGGGAAGACGAAGTGGTATTATCTCAAGCAGCACGAGGCCGGTAAAGATTAACAGCGGCCCTAAAGCTTTACCCATATACTTCTGCAAGAACTGGGCAACTTGAGGAACACTTAATAGTGAATTAATAATAATCCATCCCAGGACAGCATAAGAAACCATCCGCCCAAGCGTATACGCCAAACCTGAAATAAACACCAGCGCCGGATGCGCTATTTTCTTAGAGAGAAACGAAATGGCAGCCACGTTACTGGCTAAAGGGCACGGACTAATGGAAGTTAAAATTCCCAACCACAAAGCTGACGCAAGGCTTATAAACATCTCTGTCATTTAGCTTCCCTTAATAAATCGGTAACCCCGCTCTTTACATAATCAATAAATCTCGGCTTATTACTAACATACTCCCAAATCTTATCCATATTAGTCCACTTTACTTCCTTCCCATCTTTGACTAAGGACAGAATAAGAGATTTAGTGTAAAGCTGATAGTCCTTCCCATAATGCTCATTGCCTTTATCCTCCACATTAACAACCTTAAACTCCAGTTTTCCGGACGCAAGCGCATCCTTAAAGTTAGTTTCTATTACTTCCTTTGAATACTGCTCCAACTTGTGGCAGGTCGGACACCGCATCTGTCCATGGAAATAATAAACAACCACATGCGCACCATTCACATTCTCTACTGCTTGAGCTAGAGGTGAAAAAATTATGCCAACGCTACTTAGTACAACAACCGCCAGAAGAACGAGTAATAGTTTCTTCAATTTTTCCTCCTGTTATTTTTGATGTCGCACTTTTAATAGAATTTTCATCGACTTTGGTCTTACCTTTCTCAAACCCCAAATCTTTGAGATTATATGCTTCGATTTTAAAGCCGGCATGCTCAAGCGTCTTCTTGGCGCATGAAACCGGGCAGCCATCAATAGAGATAATTTTCTTGGCTGCCTTGGCAGATTCAATCATCCCGGAAATATGTGCCCCAATACCGGCAAGACAAAACATCTTTGCCTGGCCGCACTTGGCAATCGCTCTGCCAACCCGATCAGACAATTCTCCTACATCCGAGCTGCCTGAACAAGGAAAAACCAACAATCCTGTTTCCTGACACATACAATTTTTAGCTGACATTTTTATCCTTTCCTATTTTGAGAGAATCTTTTTAATCTCATCCTTACTTAATACCTTACCCGCCGAAACCACCGTGCCGTCAATTGCTAATGCCGGCGTCATCATCACCCCATATTCGGTGATCTTACCGATATCGGTAATCTTGGCAATATCCACGCAAATACCAAGCTCCTTAAGTGCGCTTTCTGCATTTGCGGTTAATTGCTTACACTTTGGGCAACCTACCCCTAAAATTTCTATTTTCATTTTATTACCCACCCTCCTTATATACCTTCTATATACCTTCCCGTTTCATTTTTGAGGCATTTTCTCTGTCGATTTTTTTCTTGATCACTTCTTTAACAAAATCCAGCGCTCCGTCTTTATCCCGGTCAATAACAATCTGCTCGACTTTAAATAAATCTCCTTCATTAAGAATAATAAGTTTTCTTTTCTCCATATCAGACCTTAATCAAGCTAACTCCTTTACACGAATTAAACTCAACCTGCAAAGTCACATGAGTAATAGCGAAACTTTCTTTAAGCGCTTCTTCTACTTGCCTTACTAAAAGACACGTCTCGCTGACCGGCATATCCCGCGATACATTGATATGCGCTTCAAAATGAATATCCCGTTCGGTTACCGCCCACAGGTGAGCGTGGTGAATGTCTTTTACTCCTTCAATTCCTTCTATGCGCGCCTGAATTTCCCTTAAGTTTATTCTTTTTGGGACATGTTGCATGAGAATGCGGGTGCTTTCTTCGATAATCTTATATCCTTCCCTCAATACATAGATACCAATAAGAATAGTCAAAGCCGGGTCAATCCAATAGGCTTTTGATATTAGAATCGCCAAGGCGCCAATAATTACCGCAATAGAAGAAAGAAAATCAGAGAAAAGATGTACATATGCTGCCCGTATATTTAAATCCTCATGTGCATGCGCTTTAAGAAGAAATACGGAAACAATGTTGGCAATTAATCCAACTGAAGCCACAGACAACATAAGCACGCCGTTGATCGGGTGCGGATGAGAAAATCTGGCAATGGCCTCCTTAAATAGAAATATTGAGACTACTACCAGCGCGCAGGCATTAAAGAGCGCAGCCAGAATCTCAGCACGCTTATAGCCGAAAGTCTGGGCTTCGGTATTCTTACGCTTAGCGAGGCGCACCGCAAAGAAACTAATCACCAAAGCCACAGTATCGCTTAAATTATGCAGCGCGTCAGAGATCAGCGAAAGACTTCCTGAAAAGACACCACCGATAATTTGCGCTGCAGTTGTTACCAAATTAAGCCCTGCAGATATAATTAGCCGACTTTCTTTGTTATTTTCTCTATGCATTTTCCCTATCTACTTAACTATCGCCCCAAAGATCATGCCACTTATGGTCGCCATCACCACAACCAACGCCACATATACCACCGTTTTCTTAGTACCTATAATACCCCGAATGACCAGCATACTCGGCAAACTCAAAGCGGGTCCCGCCAAAAGAAGCGCTAAAGCAGGCCCCTTGCCCATCCCGGAGCCAATAAGACCCTGCAAAATAGGTACTTCGGTTAATGTGGCAAAATACATAAATGCCGCAACAATCGATGAAAAGAAATTCGCCCGTAAGGAATTCCCTCCCACCAGCATTTCAACAAACCGCGAAGGAATAACCCCCTCATGTCCAACCCTTCCCAAAAGAAATCCAGATACAAGCACCCCTCCTAAAAGAAGCGGCAGAATCTGAAGCGCAAAACCCCATGTCGCTCCGGTCCATTCCTTTAATTCATCCTTTTTAAACCACCTAAAAATACTAAATCCTAAAACTATTAAGAAAAATCCTGTAATCCACCATTTGGAAGCATAGATTAAACTCCAAATTCCTGTATCTCCTTCTAAAGGCCTCCCCCAGTTGGCGAAAACAAGTATGGCGACCATAGAGAAGAAATAAATAATATCTTTCCATAGTGGCCGAGTCACTTTAACCTCACCTAATTGTAAATCTCCGCTCGCATGGCGAGCGCGCTCCTCCTTAAGAAAAATTAAATGCATGAGCAATCCGATAACAATACTAAAAATAACCGCGCCTATGGCTCGTGCTAACCCTAGCTGCCAGCCAAGAATACGCGCTGTTAGGATAATCGCCAAAACATTTATGGCAGGCCCTGAATAAAGAAACACAACCGCAGGACCAAGTCCAGCTCCTCTTTTATAAATACCGGAGAATAAAGGTAACACAGTACATGAGCATACCGCTAGAATCGTTCCCGATACCGAGGCAACGCTATAGGAAAGAAATTTATTTGCCTTAGCGCCGAAATACTTCATCACTGACGCTTGGCTGACAAACACCGATATCGCTCCTGCAATAAAGAAAGCCGGAACCAAACACAAGAGCACGTGCTCCCGCGCATACCACTTAACAAGCGCTAATGCTTCAAAGACCGCGTTATTAAAACGCATATTTTCTACCGGCAGATAAAAACAAGCCAGAAATGCTGCTAATATATATAGAAACTTTTTCCAATCTTTCATTGCTTGCCCCTCCCCTTAATCTTACAGCAACCGCCTTCAATCCTAATTGCTTTTATATTAACTAATCCATCAGCTATCTTACGGTGCGCTAAAGTAATAATTCTAGAGAAAGTCGACCGGGAAATCTTCATTAACTTTGCCGCTTCTACCTGTTTTAATCCTTCAAGACAGGCTAGACGCACAGCCTCAAACTCATCAAGTGTCAAAAAGACCCCTTCCAGCTTATTTAAAGGTTTACAAAGTGGTTTAAAACACCTTTCACCTGGAATACACTTTACCCATCTAGTTTTCTTTGGCCTCAAAATAGCCTCCTATCGTTATGAACATATGTGCATAACAAGTTTAGCATATTCACTAAATATGTCAATAATTTTTTAAAGTTCTTCCCCGATTTATGTGCAACTATTAGATTTTAAAGAGCCGAAAAGTTCTTTGAAAAGTTGATAGAATAAGCCTCTAACAAGGAGCCTCCTGTGCAATAAAGGGCGCGCAGTATCAAACGGGATTGCTCCGAGCCGCCTATACGCTTAGAGGATCTTGAGAATCAAATCCGTGACATTTTAGGCAAAATAACCATACCGCCGCAATTCCGGGATTGGGCGATAAAACAACTTAAAGCTGATCAATCAAAAGAAATAGTCGACCGCGATGAGATCACCAAGGCGCACCGGCATAATCTGGACGCCTGCGTTAAAAAATTAGACGCGCTTTTTAATATGCGATTGAACGAAGAGATCGGCGCGGAAGAATACGCCAAGAAAAAAGAGGATATCCTCAAGGAAAAGCAGAAATACGAGGAATTAATCGGCGATACTCAGGCAAGGGCTGAAACGTGGCTGGATCGGGCGGATAAGGCGTTTATGTTCGCGCAAACGGCCAAGAAACGGTTCGACACGGGCACTTTAGAGGACAAGCGGTATGTTCTCTCGTGTCTGGGCACAAAACTCGTCTTACACGGCAAGAAACTGCAATTTGAGCAGGAAAAGTGCCTTGCCATGTTCGAATGTGTGGCACCTGACGTACAAAGCCTCCACAACAGATTAGAACCGACGCAACTCGTTGATTCTACGGCCAGTTGGGAGGCTTTATATGCTCAAAATAAAAAATGGGGTGGGTAACGAGATTCGAACTCGCGACAACCTGAGCCACAGTCAGGTGCTCTATCCAGCTGAGCTATACCCACCAAAAACTAATACCAATGAACAATAAAATGACAATTGCGACAGAGCCATTCTAAATTTTCTATTACATTATTTTTTCTATTCCCGTCTTTATGATGGACTGCCAAAATTCTTTTATCATCTATTCCGCATTTATTACATTTTTTTACTATACCGGACCTTCTCATTATATCCCTATAAGCATTTTCTCCAGCAATCCAATTTGGCGCATTAACGCCACAACGCACGTTTTTATTTTCCCATGAACAATGGCAACCTACTGAACAAAAAAATCTTTTGCTTTTTGATTTTCTATAATCACGCGGGGTCCTATAAATTTTCCTTCCGCAGTTAACGCATTTGACCCATTTTCCATTAAATTGAGATTTAGAACGACATTTTATAGAACAATATTTACCCCAACCTTTCTTCACATGAAAAGGCTTTGTATAGAATTCTTTACCGCAAATCTTACATTTTTGATTTGGCATGATTTAATTATATCAAAGAACAATAAGTTTATCAAAATAATGAAATAGCCCACAGTCTACCGCTCTGACTCTACCGCTGAGCAAACAACTAAGCTATACCCACGAAAATCTCTATAAACAACTAATTTGCCGCCGGAGCCGGTTTATTTATAACGTCTTCAAAAAATTCCTTTATTCCATTACCCACAGCAAATACTCCGTCAACCGCGGCGCTAGAGAAATCTACTCCGCTCTTAATTCCGTTCTGCAGCATCTTAGCCGGAAATAGCAACATGTCTTGAGGCCGCAAGCCGGCTTGAGCCCTGCCCTGCATAAGTTTTCCCTCAAACGCGGATTTTATATCGCCAAACCCAAAAACCGGCTGATCCATTTTTGTATGCAGAGTAAAATCCAAAACTACTTTTCCTTGATTCATGTTTTTAAACATATCCAGCACCGCGTCAGTCAGGCGCTCTGCCTTTTGCTGCGGCTCCTCAGGAGCCCGCACCTTACGCACGATATCAGCTAATTCTAAGTGGCAAACCGCCGCAACATCATTATTTACCCCTTTAATATTACTGCTGAAATTTAACTTAGCCTTATCAATGCGCGCCTTCTCCAAATCCACCCAAGTTGAATAATAAGGATAAAAAACAATGGCGTCGATATTTTCAATCTTTAAAGTAGCCAACATATCCTTCTTATAAACATTTATCCATCCCTGCGCAAGGAGCCTGCCGTCAGGCTCACCGCTATTCCAAGAAATATTGCCTTTTAAACTAAAATTAGTTACGGAATCCTTAACAACAGTAGATAAATTAGTTAGGTAAAAGTAAATATCCTTAACCATAACTTTTATGACCCCGCTTTTTGCTGTTGAATCGATAAAATCTAACTTACCAGAATAAACTTTCAGGCTTTTTATGGTTACGGGCAAAACTTTATGCTGCGCAGCGGCGGCAGGAGCAGGCGTTATAACAGGCGCAGGCGCAACAGCCGCAGGTACAGTTTCCACAACCAAGATACTGCTCTCTTGTACTGGAACAGGCACAGCTAAACGCTGATAAGTAAGCTGCGGTCCTACAATTTTAACTTTATTAAGAGCAATTCTGCCAAATAAAAGGTTAGGAATGCTCGGCGATATATAAATATAACCAGCCTTCAGCAGGCCTTGGATCTCCAGGTCTCTTATCTCAAGATTTAGCGGCGGTTTAATATCCAGCTTACTTATAGTGGTAGAGTGGCCGGTTACCTGTGCAATCTTTTCTGCAATTATATTTTTAGCTTCCACTAAGAGAAAGGCATAGGCAAAGCTAAAAAAGATAACAACAATTGCGATAATTGTGAATATTTTTTTCCAGTTTTCCATAAATTTTATGCGCCTGGGCCGAATCGAACTTGTCGCGCTCCGCCTATGGCGGATCGCTCCCCATAGGGGCTCTGCCCCTATGGCGCTCACTTCGTTCGCTGTCACCCCGAAAGCGTGGGGGACATCACTTTTCCCCCACACCCCCTTCCGTTCGATTCTTTATACTATTTAAATGCGCCTGGGCCGAATCGAACGGCCAACAACCGGCTTAGCTTACCGCACCGGATTACTCCGGCCAGAAACACTTGTTGCGGTCTGGACTATGTCTTCACCTTTACAGGTGTGTGGCGTATAGTCTCTGAGGACTCTCCCCGCTTATAGCGGGGGTTGCCTGCAAGTGATCCTTAAAAAATAAGGATTTCCTTGCATACAGCCACATGCACTCTATGAGTTTTATTTCCCCATAGAGGCTCCTTTGGAAGGCAGGTGCTCTATCCATTTGAGCTACAGGCGCATTTAATTTTTCAAAGTCGGGGCGACCCACCACTAAACATTGGCGAGGTCTTACCCGAAACATTTTATCGGGGCGACAGGACTTGAATCTGTGACCTCTTGCTCCCAAAGCAAGCGAGCGCCACTGAATCTTTGGCGCTCGTCCGCCAACGTTCTAATGGCGGACGCTCTAGCCAAATACAATACGTTAACATGTCGGGGAGGTGAGACTTGAACTCACGACCTCTTGCTCCCAAAGCAAGCGAGCGCCACTGAATCTTTGGCGCTCGTCCGCCAACGTTCTAATGGCGGACGCTCTAGCCAAATACAATACGTTAACATGTCGGGGAGGTGAGACTTGAACTCACGACCTCTTGCTCCCAAAGCAAGCGCTCTAGCCAAACTGAGCCACTCCCCGTTATTACTTAAACAAAGTTAGATTCTTAAGAACCCTTCTACCTTCACCGCTTTTTAAAAACTTTTCCCGTTTTAACGCTAAAGAATCACTATTATATTCCTCAACCCTAGTTAATACCCACGGTCTTTTCGATTTTGTAGATAAACTTTCTCCTCTATTATGGCTATTAAACCTTTGATCTACATTTTTTGTTGAGCCTATATAGAGACTTTTATCTTTTTTACTTCTTAATACGTAAACAAACATAATCATCAAAACAGGCGAGCGCCACTGAATCTTTGGCGCTCGTCCGCCAACGTTCTAATGGCGGACGCTCTAGCCAAACTGAGCCACGCCCCGTATTGCGTAAACTTTTATTATATCAACTCTCTACTTGCTTAACAATATATTTCTGGATTATCCGCTTGGCTTTTTTTAAAGCATGGTAACGGTGGCTCATTTTATGCTTGATTTTTTCTCCCGTTTGAGCGAATGTCTTCTTATATTTTGGAATATAAAATACCGGATCATATCCAAATCCGGCAGCGCCTTTAGGTTCAAAGGCAATTAAACCATTGCATCTTCCCTCAACTACTTCTATCAATTCCTGCTTATCGGCTAGCGCTACAGCGCAAACATAATGGGCTTTTCTTTTTTGCCAAGGTATATCTTTAAGTAACTTAAGTAATTTAAAATTATTCTTAATATCGCTTTTATCTTTCCCTGAGAAACGCGCTGAATAAATCCCCGGAGCTCCATCCAGAGCGTCGACGCACAAGCCGGAATCTTCGCCCAAGCAAAGCTCGCCTGTAAATCGAGCTAATTTCACCGCTTTCTTTACCGCATTCTCCTTGAAAGTCTTGCCATTCTCAACTACTCTCGGAGAATTTTTATAGGTGTCAAGGGACAATAAAGTTAAATCCATCCCCTTTAAAATTTCTTTTATCTCAAGCAACTTCTTTTTGTTTCGTGTAGCAACTACTAACTTCATTATAGCAATATGTCTCCGACAAGTTTTCTCTGAACACTAAAAAGTTCTTCAATTCCTTTTTTGGCGAAATCAAGCATTGTATCCATTTTTTCTTTGGAAAAAGGCTTGCGTTCCGCATTACCCTGCACTTCGATAAATTCACCCGAACCAGTCATAATCACATTCATATCTACTTCGGCTTTAGAATCCTCCTCATAACACAAATCTAACAACAAATCTCCATTTAGCATCCCAACGCTGGTTGCGGCAACATAATCCTGTACGGGAACCTTACTAATCTTGCCATCTTTTTTAAGTTTTTGTAAAGCATCAACTAAAGCAATGAAACTTCCGGTAATTGAAGCGGTACGCGTACCGCCGTCACCTTGAATAACATCACAATCAATCCAAATGGTACGCTCACCTAAATACTTCATCTCGGTAATTGCCCGAAGGGATCTGCCGATTAAACGCTGAATTTCATAAGTGCGGCCGGAATCTTTTCCGCGCGGGATACGCGTTCCGCATGAACGAGGGAGCATTCCGTACTCGGCGGTAACCCAGCCTGTGCCTGAGCCCCTTAAAAACGGCGGGACAAATTCATCAACGGATGCAGTACAGATTACTTTGGTATTCCCTAATTCTATTAAACAAGAGCCTTCCGGAAATTTAATATAATTTCTGGTTATGTTAACTTTTCTGATTTTGTCATTACCGCGTCCGTCAATACGCATCATAAATATCCCCTCCGTTAGCATCAATTGCCACAATCAAAGGAAAATCCTTTACTTCTAATTTTAAGATTGCCTCCGGGCCTAAATCACGGTAAGCAATTGTTTTAGCCTTCTTAACATATTTACTTAATAACGCACCGCAGCCGGCGTAAGTCACAAAATAAACTCCTCTGTGTTTTTTTATCGCATCTCTTACTTCTCTAGAACGGCTTCCTTTGCCAATCGTTGCGCTTAATCCTTTAGTCAGCAATAACGGAGTAAACTCATCCATACGCGAACTAGTCGTCGGACCGCAGGAACCGATAATTTTTCCCTTGGGTGCCTGCGTTGGGCCGCAATAATAAATAATTGCTCCTTTTAATTCAAAAGGCAGCCGCTTTCCTTTTTTAATTGCCTCAAACATTCTTTTATGCGCCTGGTCTCGGGCTGTATAAATTGTCCCGTTAAAATAAATCTGTTGGCCGGCTTTTAAAGTATTGAATTTTTTCATAAAATTACTGAGGCGCTTCTTAAGGCGTGACAGCTGATATTTACACTCACCGGTAACCCGGCAATATGTGTCGGGTATGTTGCAATATTTACCGCCAAAGCTGTAGTCTTACCGCCCAGGCCCATCGGGCCGATATTAAGATTATTTATCTCAAATAACAGTTTCCGCTCAAAACCGGGGACAGTCCCCTGCGGGGACAGTCCCCTCTGTAGTCTAATCCTTTTCAAAAGCGCCTTTTTAGCCAATAAAGCAGCGTAATCTGCCGTTCCTCCAATACCCACACCGACAACATATGGAGGACAAGCATCAGGACCTGCGTTTTTTACTGCATCAATTATAAATTTGGCGATCTCCTCTGTGCTGGCTGTAGGCTTAAACATTTTTAATTGCGATTTATTCTCACAGCCAAAACCTTTAGGTAAAACCGTTAATTTAATTTTATTTCCTTTAACTACATCCGTATGGATTACGCACGGTGAAAACTTAGATTTTCCTCTTAAAAGAGGATCAACGACAATGGAATTTCTTAAGGCATATTTTTTATATCCGTCTTTGACTCCCTTATTTATCGCTGTTTTCAAATCTCCGGATATTTTTACATCCTGTCCAACATCGGCAAACACAACCGGCATACCGGTATCCTGACAAATAGCTAAGTTTTTTTGCTTAGCATAAGCGGCATTATCCAGTATCGCCTTAAGGATTGCTTTTGAACGCTTATTTTTTTCTAATCGATAAGCGCGACATAAAGCAGATAAAACATCCTTACGCAAAAGAAAATTAGCGCGACGCACTAATTCAGTAACAGCCACACTTATTTGAGTTGCTTTAATTTCTCTCATTTAGCTTTATATTCTCTTGAGACAGTCGTAGTAATACCGCCCCGAGGATTAAAAATTCCACTAATCTTTAACCAGCGCGGCCTGACCACAGCCACAAAATCCTCAAGCATTTTATTAATTAAATGCTCATGAAAAATCCCTAAATTGCGAAAAGATATAGTATACATCTTAAAAGATTTTAACTCTACGCAGAATTTAGCCGGAGAATATTCTATCCGAATAGTCGCAAAATCCGGTAAGCCCGTTTTTGGACAGATACAAGTAAACTCCGGAATATCCAGGTCAATCGTATAAAGCTTATCCGCGTATTGATTAAGCCAAACTTCAATAGAAGGAGTTTTAAATTTTCGAATATTTCTCTGTAAACCTTCGTAATCGGATTTCTTTCCGCCACCATTTATGGCAGACATTTTTCCTCGTTTATTTTTCATCGTAACCCCACTATTTTATGAATCTGTGGTATAACACACGCTGTAACTTTATGCCGGCTGGCTATCTCTCTAAACTGCGACAGTTTTACATTCAAAACATCTTGATTTTCATAACTGTTCGGCTGTAAAACTAAAACACTGGAAGGGCTTACCTCCCTAATCAGGCTCAGTGCCTCCATCAAATCTTCTTTTTGCGTAGCCAGGCAAATAATTGCTTTAAGGAACACTTCTTTATTAACAGCAACCTTAAGAAACTTCCTGTGCATATTCCAAAGATTTCCCATTCCGCTTGAACTTGGAAACTTTAGATCCATAGCCACGATATCTATGCGGTCGATTATATCCTCCAACTCAAAAAATAATGTGCCGTTTGTCTCTAAATAATGCTTATGGCCGTGCTTTGAAGTAAGTTTCAATATCTCTTTTAAAAAATCTTTATATAAAAGCGGTTCCCCTCCGGTGAATGAAACAGAATGGTATTTATCACGGTAAAGCTTAATCTCTTCAAAAAGTTCATGCGGTTCATATTCTATAAACCGGTCTGGTTTAGTATCACAGTAAGTACAGCTTAAGTTACAATTAAAAAAACGCACAAAGATCTGTTTTTCACCCAAATACAGCCCTTCTCCCTGCACGCTATCAAATATCTCGGAAATCCTGGCCTTCAATCGATTAACGGATCGACTAAACCCGCCTCTTTAAAACCTTTTGCACGATAATGGCAACTATCACATTTTCCACAAGGCATTTTTGCCCCACGATAACATGACCAAGTTAATTTATAAGGTACATTAAGTTTAAGCCCCAGGCTTATAATCTGCGCTTTCTTCCGGTTTAACAACGGAGCTAAAATTTTAATCTTGCCTGCGCCTAAAGTACCAGCTTTGGCCATTTTAACAAAAGCCCTAAAAAACTCAGGCCGGCAATCAGGATATCCGGAATAATCCTGCGCGTGCGCTCCAATAAAAATCGCCTGCGCATTAATTGTTTCGGCAAATGACAAAGCAAAACTTAAAAATATAATGTTACGCGCCGGCACGTAAGTGGCCGGAATACCTTTAGTAATTTTATCCGGAACTTTTATTTTCTTATCTAAGAGCGCTGAGCCTTTCCAGGGAAAATCGATTTTTAAAATTCGATATATTGATCGGCTTGCTTTGGCGACATTAACAGCACAATTGATTTCTTTTTTATGGAGCTGTCCATAATCAAAAATTAAACAGTAGCAGGTGTAGCCAAGTGCCTTGGCAAAATATAAAACCGTTGCCGAATCCAGGCCACCCGACAGCAGCACCACCGCCTGCTTGGGAAATTTATTCTTCATAAGTAGCGCAACTGGTAGAATTCTCCCAAACAGTCACAGAACTCAATAAGGGAATTTTGGTTGCAAGTTTCTTATAAAGATATTTTGCGATATTCTCGCTTGTTGGGTTTACTTTTTTAAAATAAGCTAGTTTATTTAGATATTTATGGTCCAACTCTTCCAAAACAGCATTTAATTTCTTCTTCAGTTCTTTAAAATCTACCACTATACCGATATTATTTAGTTTCTCTGATTTAACGATTGCCTCTATGCGCCAGTTATGGCCATGCAAATCCTCACATTTACCTTTGTAGCCTCTTAAATTATGCGCGGAACTAAAAGTACCTTCTATTTTTAAACTATACATTATCCACCTTCTTAACGTTAGTTAATTTTCTACCCATAAATCTCTGAGCCAAGGAACTAAACCACTCCGGGTTATCGCTGACATAAAATTTGTGCTTACCACCCTTACCGCGATTAAGCATATCTTCGCTGGCTAAAATTTTCTTGACCTCAAAAGCAACCTGTTTAGCAGAATCAATTAAAGTAACATTTTTACCTAATATTTCCTGAATCACCGGTTTTAGCAAAGGATAATGCGTGCAGCCTAAAATTACTGTATCCACCCCAGCCTCTCGAAGCGGTTTCAAATACTCTTTGGCCACACTCAAAACAACTTCACCGCTAAGCCAACCCTCTTCAACAAAAGGAACAAACAAAGGACAGGCTACGACGGTAACTTTAGCCTTAGGATCAAGCTGCTTAATCTCTATTTCGTAAGTACGGCTTTTGATTGTGCCTTTGGTCCCGATTACCCCGATGCGCTTATTCTGCGAGGCATAAACTGCCTCTCTTACTCCGGGAGTAATGACACCGATAATTGGAGCGCGGAAATGATTTTTTATTACCGGAAGAGCAAAGCTAGACGCTGTATTACAAGCAACACAAATAAGCTTAACATCCTGTTTTAATAAAAATAAAATATTCTCAATCGAAAAACGGATAACCGTCTGCGGTGATTTAATCCCGTAAGGGACACGGGCAGTGTCACCGAAATAAACTATATTTTCATTAGGCAGCTGGCGAATTATCTCCCTGGCTACCGTAAGCCCTCCTACCCCTGAATCAAAAACTCCGATTGAACTCATTTTAATAACTCTACTAATGCCATATCTTGTGAATAATCCCGCAGGCCTTCCAATATACCTTCGGCTAATTTTTGACGATATGCGCCAGTCTTCAACAATCTTTCTTCATTTGAATTAGAGACAAAACCAACCTCAATCAATACACCGGGCATCCTAATCCCTTTTAATACTTGAAAACGCGCATTTTTTACCCCTAAAATATTAGCATCAATACAACCATCCATAATCTTACATACAGAGCGGGATAGCTCTATTGATTCGGCCCGGCTATTGGTATAAATCATATCCCAGACAATCGCCTTTAAATCCTGATTGCTGCCGGCAAAAACAGCGTCTTTTAAATTTAATGAAGCGCTCCTTGCCGTAAGGGCAGCGCGCTTAGAATCACTTACACTGGGAGCAACATAATAAACTTCAAAACCGTTCAACGAACGGCTACGCGCAGCATTAGAATGAATACTGATAAATAAATCTGCCCCTGATTTATTGGCGATATTGACCCGGCCGGATAACGAAATAAACCTGTCACTTGAACGGGTAAGCACTGTCACAACACCTTCTGCCCTTAAAAGATTACTTAATCTTTTGGCAATATCTAAATTTACATCTTTCTCTCTCAAACCACTTCTACCAATTGCCCCAGGATCATTGCCTCCATGGCCGGCATCGATAACCACCTTAGTTAATTTTATTTTACCTGTACCCGGCCGGCGGTGATAGGCCATAGTAGCTTGACTAAATAATACATCAAAAACCTGTTCCTTAAATTGTTGAGGCACCACAATCGTGCCTTGATAGATATCAATGGGAGAATTTAAATGCATTACGTTATTATTAACTAAGACCAAAGTATCTTGCGCCCTTAGATTTACGGAATTAGCATCTCTGTTCAGATAGGTAGTGCGCGTGAGCGGCTCATACTGCATCTGGACGCCGCGTAAATCACATAAACTGACCAAAGGATAATAAGTTTTCCCGCCTATTGAATACGTCGCGATATTCTCGCCAGTAGGAACCGTGACGCAACCAGAGATTAAAAGTATGGCTAAGAAAAATAATATATTTAATTTTTTAATCATCATAGCAACTATTGACTTATGGGTGCCGGTATCGGCCTTTTGTTATTTTCCTTACTTACGCCTCTTCAAAGATGCGCTCTGTTCTGTTTAACGGCAAAATCGCAGTAGTCTTTAATGAATATCATCGTCTGTTCAGAAATAGAATCAAATTTTACGCGGTTACGGAAACCACTGATAAAAGCTCCGGGAAATTTTGTTATGTCTTTGGATTCTAAAACTTTACACCTGCAATCAAGCCATTCATGCGGCAGGACAGGAAGCTTTAAAGACACTTCAACATACCCTCCTTCCGGAAGCTGAACCTGGCTGATAAAACAAATCCCTTCCTGATTAATATTACTAATATAAAGGATTTGAGATTTTCCGGCTGCGTCCTTCAACCTGAGAAGAAGCGGTTTACTAATTCTGATTGATTTACGTTTTTCTTCCATAAACTTTTGGTGGAGGTGGGCGGAATTGAACCGCCGTCCCTAAGTAATCGAATAGAAGCCGCTACATGCTTAGCCTTATAATTTGTCTTAGCTTTGCAACTTCTATAAGGCAGGATTTGCAAAGCGCAGCCTTTTCGATTTCATCCCAGTTTGGAAGGCTAACCGCCGAGACTATCCTACCAAGGCCCTAATCCATCCCGTAGGCTGGACGGTTAGAGGCTACTGCCTTAATTAGGGCAGTAGGCTGGAAGAAACATCGGTCTAGCCGCAAAAGACGGCTGGACAAATGTTCCTAAACGTGACACTGTCGTGTTTGCGTTTGAATTGTGCACGGATTATTAACGCGGCTAACCATGCGTCCGCGGCATGCTGCTTTTATCCGACATATCTTAAGTCGAACCCTTTCACCCCCATACCTATTTTCTTCTACTCTTTACTGCCCTGCGCATTTCACGGTCTGTTTCCCTGCGCTTAATACTTGCTCGCTTATCATAAAGTTTCTTTCCACGACAAAGCGCTAAATCCACCTTAACAAAACCCCGGTCATTGAAATAGATCTTTAATGGAACTAGAGTCAGGCCTTTTTGGGTAAGTTTTCCAATAATTCTTTGAATCTGATTCTTATGCAAAAGAAGCTTACGAGGCCGGTCCGGATCAACATTTAAATAACTAGCCTCTGTATAATGGCTAATATGGGCGTTATATAAGAAAAGTTCTTCTTTCTCAGGACGAGCAAAGCTATCGTCTAAATTAATTTTCCCTGCGCGCAGGGATTTTACTTCTGAGCCCTTAAGCTCGATGCCGCTTTCTATAGACTCCAGAACTTCATAATCCCTATAGGCTTTGCGGTTAGTTATAATAATCTTACTCATTTTAGCACAACCAGCGATAAATATAAACCTAAAAATAACGGTATAGTAACCAGGCTAATGACGTGGCTAAAAAATACTCCTTGGCTAATCAAAGCATCTTCTTTATTGTAATGGCGAATAATCACCGATAAAGAAGTCGCCGAAGGCATAGCTAGCTGCATAACGATTAAAAAACCAAATAATTGCGGTAGCCCCAATTTAAGTACCACCCATATGCCTAATGCCGGCAGAATAATCAACTTCCCCAGAAGGAAAAAGAAGACAGTTTTTTTATCAATATTCTTCAGCTGCACTAAAGCGACATTTCCCCCGACGACAATTAAAGCCAAAGGCAAAGCGCAATTACTCACCATTTGAATAGGCTTCGATAAAACAGCCGGAATAAATTTATTTAAACCCAGCGCGATAAGAGCGAGGGTCGATAAATTTGCAATTACCGGGGGGCTAAAAATATGCTGAAGTTTAAACTTTGCCTCTTTATCGTAGGTAAGCATATACATTCCCAATGACCAAGCCACCAGATCAAAACCCAATAGAAATAGAAATATATAAATAAAAATACTGCTCATCTGTTGACCTGAAAATATCGATGCTACCATCGCCAAAGGTAAATACCCGGAGTTCTGAAAACCTACAAGGCTTAAAAATTGCAATTTATGATTTTTTAATTTAATAAGCTTGAGTAAAAAGAAACCTACCAACAGTCCACAAGCAGTGATTACTAGGCTAACCAGAGGGAAAATCCACCAATTCGGATAAAGACTAAAGCTAAAATTCTGCATCAACTGAGTAAAAATCATCGCTGGAAAAATAACCTGTATCACCAAACGGCTTAAAGCGTCAAGGCCGGAGTGGGAAAGCATATTTTTCCTCACCAAAATATAACCTAAAGCCCCCAAAATAAATATCTGGGCCATAGCAAAACCGGTAATCTTAAAATGTTCCAAAAACACTCTTTTCTCCCTGCCGGCAGGCAGGCTCCTTAGTAAACTCGTATTATAACAGCAAAAAAACGCAGCCGCAATTCATTTAAATCAAGAGGACGGTTCTACTTTTCTAGCGTTAGCCTCGAGAAAAGCAGAACCGTCCCCTAGTTTTAACCGGTTGACAGGATTAGTGAGCTAAGATATACTTAAATCTGATTTTTGCGGGGGTGGCGGAATGGCAGACGCGCACGTCTCAGAAGCGTGTGGGGCAACCCATAAGAGTTCAAGTCTCTTCCTCCGCACTAATTAAAACTTAGGATTGCTCTGATTTAGATTTTATAGCTTTTTCTATCGCTTCAATAAGCTTGGCATCATCAACAGGCTTAACAAAATAATCAGTAATTCCCAATTTAAAAGCCTCAATCTTATCCGCACTTTTATCTAATCCCGAAACTACTATTATCGGAATAGCCTGGCCAAAAGGGTCATTATTAAGCATTTCGCAAACATCCAACCCTCCGATACCAGGCATAAGTAAATCTAACAGAATAACATCCGGCTTAAAAACATGGATACGTTCAATTATATCTTTTGCCTCGGTGGCAGCCATAACTTCGTAACTACCGGAATACTCAAGGCGTATTTTAAGTAATAAGGCGAAATTCTCTTCATCATCAATTATCATTATTTTCTTTTTCAAGAAAATCACCCCCCTTACTTTAAGTATACCATTATTTTTTTAAATTCTTATCTCTTTTCCATTCTTTAAAACATTCTTGATAAGCCTTAAAAGAAGGTTTACACGAATAATCCCAACGCACTAAACCAAAATAATCCACTCCATTTTTCCAGTGATCTTTAGTATCCCGGAAAAATGCCCAAAAAATCTTCTCTACCCGCGGATTTTTTAACAATTCAATATACACATCTTTAAGCCACCTGGACTGCTCAGATTCACTGGGATTATCTCCCAGCCACCAGTTATTTGTTTGTAATCCCGTCCTTACTCCCGGACAACCAATTTCAGTTATCCATATTTTCTTATTTGCATCCCCGTTACGCACCATTATCTTATAAGCAAGCTTAGGGAAAGTGGCTATAGCTCTCATGGCATTGTTCCCGAATAATGGGTTTTGAAAAAAATGCAGGTTTAATATGTCAAAATAATCTTTTGCGCCGTTATCATAAAGATGGTTGATACTTGAGAGCCCATTAGCAAGGCCGCCATTTAAAATTTTACAATCCGGATCAATTTTCTTAGCCGCAAGATATACTTCTTTTAATAAAACGCAGTAAGACTTAAGGCCATCCTGTTGTTTCCAATAGGTAACAGAATCCGGCTCATTCCAAATCTCCCAGTATTTAATCTGTTCCTTATAGCGTTGGATAACTTTGTTTGTGTAATTAATAAATAAAGTGTTATCTTTAGGCGGACAATTCCATTCTCTGCATGAGGAAGCCCAACCTGTACTGTAATGCAATATACCTAGAATATAGATTCCTTTACTCCTAACTAATTTAACAATATTATCATATTTTGCAAAATCAAAGTTACCCTCAGCCGGCTCGATATCTTCCCATAGGAAATCCAATCTTATCCAACCAACTCCGGCACTTTGCATCAGAGAGACGGCCTTTTCTAGGTCAAGATTGCTGGGATATTTGTAATTATTCCAAGAATGATTCCAATGTAGAAATTCAAGAACCCCGAAAGGATTATCCATATTTATTTTATTTAATTTTATTAAATCTTTATCCAATTTTTCTTGCGGTAAAATTTTCCCTACCCGCCCAACAGGTAGGCCTGCATAAAAATAAATAAAAACTAATAAAATTATCGCTAAAGAACAAATTAACTTATTCATGCGGCTTCTGTTCAATATTGATATAATCGCTAAATTTAATTGGCTCGCCAATTTCCTGCTTAACAATTCTAATCCTGTCAGGAACATAGGGGTGGGTTTTAAAATATGATTGTTCCTGAAGTGGCATCCTACGGTTTATATCCTGCAGTTTATTTAAAAAAGTAATCATCGCGTGCGGATCATAGCCGGCCCGCTTAGCATAACGGGCCCCCAATTGATCCGCCAGCAACTCATCCTCCCGGCTATATCCAAGGAGAAATTGGGTAAAAGCAATATCGGCGGCATTACCGATTTCTCCTGAGCCGCCAGTAGGAGCTACAGCTACCAACAATCTTAATATAGAAAAGCTTTGCATTGCCTGAAGTTTTTTAATAGAATGCCGGGCAACGATATGGCCGACTTCGTGCGCCAAAACGCAAGCCAACTCATCATCACTAGAAACTTTATCCAATAATCCGGTATTTACGTAGATGTAGCCTCCGGGCAAAGAAACGGCATTCACGGTATCATCCTGCAAAACCTGAAAATAATAATCGATCTCTTTTCTATCGCTTACTGCGACGATCTTCTTACCGATATCCTCCAGGCGTTTTTTCTGCAAAGGGTCATTAGAGAATTTTAATTCTTTTTCTACCTGGCGGTTAATCGCCTGTCCCATCGCCACTTCTTTATCTGTACTGTAATAATATTGCTCCTCCTGTTTAGTGACAAGATTATACTCGGTAGAACAGCCACAAAGCAATAAGACAAAACAGATTACAGAGAGTACCCCAAACCTTTTAAAGATATGATAAAGTTTTCGTAAAGGCAAACCTACGACGTTATAAAAACAGCCATCTATCTTCTTAATAAAAAACGCCCCCTTCCCCTGTATATCAAAACTCCCTGCTTTATCCATTGGAGATACCTGTTTAAAATATTTACTGATTTCTTTATCGTTTAATCTGTCCATATGGACTTTTGTTTTTTCATAATCTAATACTAACTTTTCTGTGCTTTTGTCTTTTTTGATCACTGCTATCCCAGTATAAAGCCACTGCGGGGCGCTGGATAGTTTTTTAAGCATTCGACGGGCATCTTGAATATTTTTAGGTTTGCCAAATATCAACCCATTCTGTACGCAAATAGTATCGGCGGCAATAATAATGCCCTCTTTTACTTTCGAAGCTACATCTTTGGCCTTATTGCGCGCATTATTCTTAACTAATTGCGCATAAGATAAATTACCGCGTTTATTTACTTCTTTGACTTTAGAAGGAAAGGCTTTGAATTTCAAGCCAAACTTATCTAACAATTTTTTTCTGGCTTTTGATTTTGATGCTAAATAGATTTTCATACTATCATTTGCTTAACTTATCGCCACGCTCTCCCCCGCCAAATACCCCGTCGAAAAAGCTGCCTGAAGGTTAAATCCGCCGGTATCCGCGTCTATATCAATCATCTCTCCGCAGAAATATAATCCCTTAATCAGGCGTGATTCCATAGTGCGCGGGTTTATTTCCTTTAGACTCACTCCTCCCCGGGTAACCATACCTTCTTCAATGGGACGGGGACCAGAAATCTCCATGCGAAAACCTTTAAGCAAGGAAATGATCTTTTGCCTTTCGCCTTGCGTAATCTGGCTGCATTTTTTAAGCGGGTTGATTCCTGTAATATTTGTAAAAACTTTAATTAAACGTAAAGGCAATAATTCTTTGAGCATATTCTGAATAATTTTTTTGGAGTTGGATTTAAACTCTCTAAGCAAGCGCCCATCCAACTGCTCAATCGATAATGCCGGTTTTAGATCTATATCCACATAAACTTTTTTGCCTGGCCCCAATAAATCGCTTACCTTGCCGCTTAAAGAAATTACAAGCGGCCCGGATATTCCGGTCGACGTAAAAACCAGTTCTCCTATTTCAGAGTTAATCTGTGTTTTACCATCGGAAAATTTTCCGCCACAAATCGTGGCGGATCCGCCAAGGACTTTGGCGGAAAACCTGATATTACGCAAAGTGAGGCCTTCTATTTTTTTAAGATAACTTTGTTTCACATCAAGCGGCACTAAACCTGCTTTTAGAGGAACAATCGTATGCCCGAATCTCTTGGCGATATTTATTAGTGATGCGTCGGAACCGGTAAAACTGTAACTTGCCCCTCCCCCGGCTAAAATTATCCGGTCAGCCGCAATATCTTTTTGATCCTCTAAGCGCACTCCTCTGGCTGCGCCATTAGCAACAAGCAAATCAACTACTTTACTTTTACAAATGATTTCTACTTTTTGTTTAATTAATTCTTTTTTTAATATGTCTAAGACACTAGATGATCGGTCACTCTGAGGGAATACGCGCATTTGACGCTCAACTTTTAACTTTAAACCGCGTTCCTCAAAAAAGGAGATTAATTCTGGGGAAAAGAATTTCTTAAATGCATCTCTTAAAAAATCTCCGTTAGAGAAACGTTTCAGAAAATATTGCAGCTCTTCGGTATTAGTGAGATTGCAGCGGCCTTTGCCGCTTAAGAGAAGTTTATTGCCTAAGGTAGCCTTCCTTTCAAGAAGGATGACCTCCCGGCCTAAAGATGCTGCATGGATTGCCGCCATCATCCCTGACGGCCCTGCTCCAACTACTACAATTTTTATTTTTTTCACAAGAATATCTAGAGACCGAAATCGGCGATCTTAAAAATTGACTCTAGCTTCAAACCTGCTTTAGCTAAATTTTCAGCAGCCCCTTGGTTGCGGTCAACAATCACAATTGCCTTCTCGGCGACTACTCCTATTTTATCCAAAGCCTGTTTGGCTTCCAGGATTGCTTTTCCACTAGTAGCTACATCATCTATAAGAATCACACGTTGGCCTTTTTTTAATTCCGGACCTTCCACCTGCCTCTGCGTTCCATGCTCTTTTGCCTGTTTACGCACAATAAAAGTTTTAATTGGCTGTTTATTGATATAACTTAAAGCAGCCAATGCCCCTACAATAGGATCAGCTCCTAAAGTCGGCCCGCCGATAGCATCCAAAGCTTCATCTTTAACCATATCCAATATTATATCGGCAACCAGATAGGCACCTTCAGGATCCAAAGTAATTACCCGGCCATCAAGGTAATAATTGCTTTTTTTACCTGAAGAAAGCACAAATTTTCCTCTTTTTAAAGCCTCTTTATTCAATAATTCAAATAATTTATCTTTTAATTGCATGGTTTTTAAGTTTTTCATAATGTTATTCTACTATCGCCAAAGCTGGCTGTCAATTACTTTGACAAAGCTTATTTTCATTGTTATTATAGCTTTATGCTGTCCGGTTTGCTTAAAGGATTAAAGGATTTAATTTACCCAAACTGCTGTTTGAGCTGCGGAAACAGGATAAATTTAACAGAAGAACAGGGCTCAATCTGCGCTAGCTGCTGGGTAAGAATCGAAAAAAACCTGCCTCCTTTCTGCGCAACATGCGGCAGGCATTTGGACATAAAAGCGATAGATAAAAATACCTGTTTACATTGTTCAAACGCAAAATTTTATTTTGACCGCGCGTTTTGCCCATGTGTATATACAGGAGTAATAAAAAAATTGATACATGAATTCAAATATAACGGTAAAGATTACCTTAAAAAACCTCTGGGATCCATCATGAATACATTCATCAGGGATTATAACCTGCCTATTGAATATCTTGATTTCATTATTCCTGTCCCGTTGCATAAAAGCCGTCAAAGGGAAAGAGAATTCAACCAAGCCAATCTCTTAGCTCAGCAGGTTGCAGGTGAATTTAACAAAAAAATAGCAAGTGATATACTCATCCGCAGGAAAGCAACCAAAACTCAGACAGAATTAACTCCACAGCAACGCCGTCAAAACGTAGAAATGAGTTTCTTAGTTGCTAAGCCGGATTTAATTAAAAATATGAATTTACTGTTAATCGACGATGTCTTAACTACCGGTTCCACCTCAAACGAAGCAGCCAAAAGCCTAAAGGAAGCCGGGGCAAAAATGGTGCTTCTTATGACTTTAGCTAACTAAATATGAAAATATTGCGTAATTACATCTTAAGGGAATTTGTTGGGCCGCTTCTCTTATGCCTTGGAGTATTGACATTCGTTATGGTATTAATCGGTAACTTAAAACGTATTGCCGACTTAGTCATTAATAAAGGTGTCGATTTATTTAGTGTTATACAAATTTTTATCTATCTTACCCCCTACATCGTCACCTATACCTTACCCATATCAATACTGGTAGCGATATTGCTTGCTTTGGGCAGGTTATCCGGAGATAACGAAGTAATTGCTATCCGCGCCAGCGGCGTAAACCTGTTTAAATTAATTCTGCCTTTATTGGCCATCGGCCTAGCCTTAAGTTTAGCTCTGGCAGTTTTTAATGACCAGGCTGCCTCATATGCGCATTTTGCTTACCGCAGGGTTCTACAAGAAATGGGGATAAAAAATCCCACCGCAGCTTTTGAGGAAGGCGTATTTATCGATTCCTTTCAAAAATATATTCTTTTTATCTATCATGTGGATCAAAAGAAAAACCGCCTAAATAATATCCGCATCTATGAACCTCAAGGAGATGATAAGCCTACACGCACGATTGTCGCCAAGGCAGGAGAATTTATTACCATACCCGGAAAGAATATCATTAAATTGAAACTTATCGACGGTACAAGCGATGAGCCCGATCCGGAAAACCCTACTAACTTTTATAAACTTAATTTCCGCACTTACTTTATGAACCTGGATATGGCACAAATGCAGGATAAGGTCGTAGATAAAAAATACAAAGAGATGACAATTAAAGAATTAAAAAGAGAGGCAAAAAAATTAAAAAGCGAGGGAATCAGCCCGGCTCCACTAATCACTAAAATCCACGAAAAATTAGCCCTTGCATTCACTTGCTTAGTATTTATGCTCCTGGGGTCTTCACTGGGAATTATTACGCGCAGGCGCGAAAAATCTATTAACATCGGAATCGCTGTATTAGTTATTGTCTGCTACTATCCTTTGTATATTGGCCTAGTGGCGCTGGCAATGGAGGGAATTCTTCCTGCGGCCCTTGCCTGCTGGCTTCCAAATATTATCTTTACTGCCGTAGCAGGATACTTGACCTATAAACTATGCGCATCTTAGACCGCTACATTTTAAAATCGATTGTCTCTATATTTATTTCCTGTATCTTTGTTTTCCTATTCCTTTATGTTGTCATCGACCTGCTTACAAACCTGGATGAAATAATAAAACACCAAACCACACTTTTACTCTTAATACGCTACTATTTTTCATATTTACCGATAATGTTTGTGCAGGTCTCTCCTTTTGCCTGCCTCTTAAGCACAGTTTACACATTCGGAAAACTCAATCACAATAATGAAATTATTGCCATGCGTTCAAGTGGGCTAGGTATATTTGATATCGCCAGAAATGCTCTGATTTTTGGCCTACTTATTAGCTTTGCGGTATTTTGGGTAAGCGACAGGTTTGTTCCCTCCTCTTTAGCTGAGAACCAGAAAATTAAAGCCCAAATTGATGAAGGCTCGCTAAAAAGTAAACTACAAAAGTCTGACGAAATTGTAAACCTTTCCATGTACGGCCTAAGGAATAGATTATTTTTTATCAGTAAATTTTCACCCAGTAAAAAAACTATGGAAGGAATCACTATTTTAGAACATGATCAAAACCAAAACTTAACCAGTAAGATCATCGCTTCAAAAGGAGCGTATCGGGACGGATTATGGAGGTTTTTTCAGACTATTACATATAGTTTTGACCAAAATGGACAGGTAATCGATGAGCCGCTTTATATGGAAGAAGAAATTATGGCCATACCAGAAACCCCGGAGGACATGGCATCGTTAAGACAAAAACCGGAACAAATGAACATACGCCAGATGCAAAATTATATCTGGAGGCTTTCTAAAAGCGGAGCAACCGGAGTAATCCGAAACTTAAAAGTAGACCTTTACCAACGTTTTACTTCTCCGTTTACAAGTATAATAATTATCCTCTTAGGAATTCCTTTTTCTCTCTTGATGCATAAACGTGCCACGGGAATGTCGGCTATCGGAATATCAATTAGCGTAGGATTCCTCTATTACGTCTTAGACGCCATATGCCTGGCGATTGGAAAATCCGGGTTACTTATGCCATTTCTAGCTGCATCACTAAGCCACATAATCGTTTTATCCACCAGCCTCTATCTTATAGCAAGATTACCATAAAATAAAGGGGACGGTTCTCTTCTTCAAGAGAACCGTCCCCTTTATTTATAAATCCTAGGAATGCGGCTGCCTAAGCCACAGACAATCTCGTAGGAAATCGTACCGGATAAATCCGCAAGCTCCTCAGCGGTAACTTTTTGCTTACCCTGCCTGCCGATTAGAACCACTTCATCTCCGATTTTCGGTTTAAAATTTCCCACATCAACCATAACCTGGTCCATACAAATCCGGCCTGCGATATGAAATCGCTTTCCTGAAATCAAAAGCGGAGCTAAATTAGAAAGATTGCGAGGATATCCATCACCATAACCAATAGGTAAAGTAACAATATTGCTTGTGCGATTAGTTATATAAGTACCTGCATAGCTTATACTGTTTCCTTTTTTGAGCTTCTTAATAAAAATGATACGCGTCTTTAAACTCAAGACCGGTTTTAATTTTATACTCAAGCCACCCTTTGGATGTAACCCGTAAATTACTAACCCCGGCCTAACCATCGTAAAGTGACTATGTTTATAATCAATTAACCCGATACTATTGGCGGCATGCACCAGCGGAATAACTATACCGCTTTTCTTTAAATCAATGATCAACTTATTAAATAAACTGATTTGGTAATCTGTAAATTCACGGTTAATATCCGCGAAGGCAAAATGCGTAAAGACGCCTTCAATGATAATATTTTTAAGCTTATGCACCTGCCTTACTAAACAAAACGCCTCATCATGTAAGACTCCAATTCTACCCATTCCGGTGTCTACTTTGATATGCAACGCTTTTTTTTCTTTTAGCTTAGCGGCTTTGCTGTTTATAGCAGATGCCAGTTCTTTATCACAAACAGTCGGAGTAAGCTGATAGGTAAAAAGCGGCTGGATATCTTTTTTCAGGATCAGGCCAAGAAGTAAGATCGGCGTCTTTATACCGGCCTTTCTTAATTTAATCCCTTCATCAATCGAGGCAACTCCTAAGTAATCTACATTACAATCAGATAATCTTTTTGATACAGCAATTAATCCGTGGCCATAGGAATCAGCTTTTACGGTAACCAGGATTTTTGTCTGGAGACCAAGGCAAGATTTAACCTCTTTAAAATTATGCTCTAAATTATTAAGGTTTACCTCTGCCCAAGTGGGCCGATAACCTATTTTTTCTTTATTTGACATTCTTTTGGGTATAAATAAATTGGTTTTACATTGAGAGCCGAAGTAAATTGCTTGGCTTGAATTTTCATAAGGGCAAGTTCCATAAGATTATGCGCCTTAAGGGGCCAATAATCCTTATCCAGAAGAATTGCGCCTTTTATACGAGTTGATATTTTATCGCCATACAAAGATATGGCGTCTCCTAAAACTATTGGCTTATTGTCAAATTTTTTTAGAAATTCATCCAGGCCTAAAAGTAAATATCCACTTTTACGTTTAAGGCAACCCTTTTCATATTTATAAGAACTGCAATAAATAAAGTTGCGCCTGGCATCAAGAGCAGTAACAATTAAGCGCTCTGTCGAGTCTGTGTTCTTAGCCAAAATATCCAACGAGGATACCCCGATAACCGGTTTATTCCTTACAATGCTTAATCCTTTTATCGTAGCCAACCCTATGCGCATGCCGGTAAAAGACCCCGGGCCAAGACCGCAGGCAAAATAATCGATATCCGCAATTTTTAATCCTACTGCCGTTACTACTCTTAGGATAGTCGGAACCAATAACTCTGAAAGGTGCCTTCCTACTTCGAGATTATATTCGTAAAGCCTTCCGTCTATATAAACCCCAAGGCAGAGAATTTTAGTAGTAGTATCAATACCCAGTATCTTCATCATGCACCTTCTTTCTTACTTAATTCATCAAACCATACGGCTTTAATAGTTAAATTTCTAGAAGGTGCGGGATTCATGAATTTTCTCCAATAATTCTTTATGCTTTCTTCCTTTTGCGATGAATTTAATTAGCCTTTTATTTTTAGTTTTCACAGATAGAATAATCTTTAAAAATTCCTTTGGCAAGAGAAATTTCAACCGTTGGGGCCATTCAATAAGCGTTACGGCCTGCGAGTAAAAATATTCTTCATATCCTAAAGCAAAAATATCCTCGATAGATTTCAAACGGTAAAGATCAAAATGCTGCAGCAGATGCTTACCTTTATGTACGCGCAAGAGGACAAAAGTCGGGCTAATTACAAAATCTTTGTTAATCCCTAATCCCTGAGCAATCCCTTTAGCCAGAACCGTCTTGCCTGCACCGAGGCAACCGGATAAAAGAATAATTTCACCTCCGCGAAGATAGCCTGCCAGTTTACTGCCTATTTTTAATGTTTGATTAACCGAAGTAGATATTTTTTCCATTTAAAAATGTTTAAACCCCTGCAGCCTGATCTTAGAGTATTTATCCTTAAGATTAATCATTTTTAAACCAAATGATACCGGCATAATTTCACCGATAACTTTAAAATAATATTTAGAATTTTGAATAATTTTTTTTGCCTGATCTCTTGACGCCGTAAAAACCAATTCAAACTCCTCACCTGAATAAAGCGCATCCTCTAGCCCTTTGGCCTCCTTGCTTTGCGGAATAAGGCTCTCATATAAAACCGCTCCCACCAAACTCTGTTCTAAAATATGCCCTAAATCCTGGATTAACCCGTCAGAAACATCAATCATTGAATTAATTTTAAAATTATTCACTAAAAAACGCGCCTCCTTCAGGCGAGGAATGAATTTTAGATGCTTCCCTTTTATCGAACCGCCAAACTCACCGGTAACCATAATAATATCGCCTATTTTTGCGCCAAGGCGCAAGCAAAGTTTATCTTTTTCAACACTGCCCAACATACTCACATTAATAATCAATTTATCCGAGACGCTGATATCCCCTCCGACAATATTAATATTAAATTTTTTCGCCAAATCAAATATACCCCTAGACAATAGGTCAACCTGTTTAACCTGCATATTTTGCGGCAGGCCAAGGGCAACTACCGCATGCATAGGAATACCACCGCAGGCGGCAATATCGCTGATTGAGATAGCCAGGGACTTTCTGCCTACAAGCTTGAGATTTTCATTTTTTTTAAAATCTATCCCCTCAATTATCATATCGGTAGTAAACAACTGGTAATTAAACTTATCCAGCTTTAAAACCGCGCAATCATCACCGCTACCCTGGATTACAGAAGAATTAGTTTTAATCATCCTCTGAAACCTTTCAATTAAACCAAATTCACCAATTTTATTTAATTGCATTTATCTACCTTGGCACTGTTGTAAAATACCATTTTCCGTCATCCTGAGCCCGAAGGGCGAAGGATCTGGATTCTTCGGTCGCTTCGCTCCCTCAGAATGACAATACAAATTTCATTTCGCGATAGTCTTGCCTTTTAAAATTTTCTTAATATTTAAAACATACGGCCTCCGAATAACTCCATAATCAGTAATAATGCCACTAATTAACGAAGATGGTGTAACATCAAAAGCGGGATTTAACACTTTCACACCAAAAGGAGCAGTATCTTTTTTTAGGAGAATCTTGACTACTTCTTCTCTTGTGCGCATCTCAATTTCAATACCATGCCCGTTTTTAATTTTCAGGTCAAAGGTACTCTTGGGAGCTACGATATAGAAAGGAATTTTATGGTATTTAGCCAAAATTGCTAAGTTAAAAGTTCCGATTTTATTGGCGGAATCGCCGTTTGAGGCAATCCGGTCTGCTCCGGCAATTACCGCGTCTACTTCTCCTTTATGCATAAGATGCGCTGCGGTATTATCGGCAATCATTGTAACATCCACGCCTTGTTTATGCAATTCCCAGGCAGATAAACGTGACCCCTGTAAAAGAGGGCGAGTTTCACAAGAGAAAACTTTTATTTTTTTACCCAGCTTTGCGGCAGAATAAATAACCCCCAAAGCAGTACCGTAATCGATTGTGGCAAGAATCCCAGCATTACAGATTGTTAAAACTGTATCATGGTTCTTTAACAGTTTGGCGCCATAGTCGCCCATTTTACGGCAAGAGATCATATCCTCACGCATAATTTTTTTGGCTTCAGAAAAAATTATTTGTTTAATCTCAAGAATAGGTTTATTTTTATTCTTTAAAACAACTTCGCATATCCTCTCAATACCCCAGAATAAATTCCTGGCTGTTGGACGGCTACTTGCAATATATTTAGCTACTGTTTTTAATTTACGGTTAAAACTTCCCCAATCAGAGCCCGGATAATCTTTTATTCCCAGATACATCCCTAAACCGGCAGCCGCTCCCAATGCCGGAGCTCCGCGCACCTTTAGCTCTTTAATTGCGCTCCATAAACTTTTTAAGTTATCAATATCAATATATACTAACTCAAGAGGCAATTTAGTTTGATCAATTAACCTGATTTTATTATTCTTCCAGTCTATAGTTATGATATTCATATTCATTTTATTAGTGGGTGGCTGTCATCCTGAGGGCCATAGGCCCGAAGGATCTCGCTTCTAAGATTCTTCGTCGTCCCGCCTTTGGCGGGGCTCCTCAGAATGACGAATAATAACCCGCTAACATTATAACCCTATGAGCTTAGCCAAGATACTCTTTTTCACTTTAATTGCCGCTTGTGGACAAGTCTCCTGGCAACAAAAACAGGCAATACAATTTTTATAATCAAAACGAACACCGTTCTTTTTTAGCTTAATGCATCGGCGCGGGCAAACCTCAACGCAATGCCCACAACGGATACATTTTGCATTAAGGCAATATGGATAATACCGAATCAAAGGCTTAAGCATTTTTTTAATCGGCGCCGGCAGCCTGCTTATCATTATAGAATTTGTCGGCATGATAAACGGCCGAATATTCAATTTATTAATATCCTCTCCTTCTATTTTAATTCTACGTACCTGATTTTCTCCCAGGCCGCGCCTTGCTGCTTCTTTTGTCGATAAAATCTCCTGATTAGTAATCCCCATTATTTTAGCCATAATCGTATCCAGCGCCACACAATCAGAACCGCCCAATAAAAGGCCAAGCTGGCGAGTTTTGCCGCTAGTTGCCGGGCCATCTCCCTCCATGGCTAAGATCCCATCGATAATCGTTAGAGCAGGTTTAGCTTGTTCATATATATCTACAAGAATCTTGGCAAATTCCGCAGGCTCAAAATAATTTTTATGCAGTTCGGTTTTGTAGGTTCCGGAAACCAAACCAAAAAGATTTTTGATTGAGCCGGTAAGTAAAGTAAATTCATGAGTTTTAAATTTAGGCAAGTTCACTAAATAATCGCAATCATCTAGCCAGGTGGTCAACGGAAATTTATCACGCATCCTGCGCTTATCGAAAATTACCAGGCCAACCCCTTCATCCTGACAAACCTTCTTTATCCCGGTAATATCATAAACACCATCTACATTTTCCACATATTTACCCCAGACGCTTGGCCCGTCACCAATGATAATCTTGCAATTTATTTCTTTTAATATACGGATAACCGCCCTGACGACTTCCGGATGCGTAGTAATGCCGCTCTCCGGCTCCTTAGCCATCAGAAGATTTGGTTTTACCAGTACTAAGGAACCCGGTTTAATAAAAGCTGTGATTCCGCCTAAAAAACCAAGCATATCACTTATTGCCTGTTGGACGGCTTTTGGTTCATAACTACCACATCTAACTATAGAAACTTTAGCATTCATTTTAAATATCAAGGGGACGGTTCTCTAATAAAAGGGACCGTTTCTATTTTTTCGAGTTCCGTTCTAAAAAATAGAAACGGTTCCTTTTATTCCTTTAAATTAAAGAATTTCTTTGCGTTTTGGCTTGTTTTGTTTGCAATCTCCCCAAAACTAACCCCTTTTATCCGGCTAACCTCCTCTGCCAATAATTTTATCTGAAGCGGCTCATTACGTAACCCTCGGAATCCTTCCGGGGACAAATATGGGGCATCGGTTTCCAACATCAATCTATCAAGGGGAGCTAAGTGAACCATCTCCCTTAAGTTTTGAGCCTTTTTGTAAGTAATATTACAGGTAAAAGAGATAAAGAATCCGCATTCCAGGCATTCTTGTAAAAATTTTTCATCTCCGGAAAAACAATGCACCACAGCAGCCAAAGGCAAAGCGCTTTTTATAATCTGTATAACATCAGCTTCAGCCTGGCGGCAGTGAATCACCAATGGCAATTTTAATTCTTTGGCTAATTCAATTTGTTTAATAAACGCTTCTTTCTGATTATCCGGGTTAGACAAATTGCGATAATAATCAAGGCCTGTTTCACCGATAGCAACGACCTTGTTACTTTGCGCAAGCTCCCTTAATTTATTTTCTGCTCGAACATCAAAACCATCTGCATCATGCGGATGCACACCCACGCTGGCATAAATTTGCGTATATTTTTTGGCTAATTCACAGGAAGCAATTGAAGATTCAAGAGTAGCGCCGATATTTATAAAATAGGCTATTCCCGCATCGGTTGCCCGCTGGATAACCGCGTCGCGGTCCACGTTGAATGCAGGAAAATCAAGATGGCAATGAGTATCGATAAGCATAAAAAACAAATTTATTTCTTTTTGGTTTCAATACGAGGGAATAAAGGCGCTCCTTTTTTAATCTCTTTGCCGCCTAATTGCAAAAAAATAGATTCTGCGGTCTTTGGCATAAAAGGAGCAATCTCTATGCCAATTTTTCTAATCGCCTCAACTAATAAACAGATAAAAGCTTGCAACTGCTCAACCTTACCCTCTTTTACCAGGTTCCAGGGCTTGGTCTCTTCAACATACTTATTTGTTATACCTATAACCTCCCAAATTTTCTCAAGTGCCAGGCTAAAATCATTACCCCAATTTAAAGAAGCATAAACTGCTTGATGCAGATTTTTTATCGTATCTTTTATATTCTGGCCACTAACATCATAACCAGTATTATAAATATCCAAATCCGGTATTTTACCCGAATAATATTTCTCGATCATCGTTAGTGTGCGATATATCAGATTGCCTAAATCATTGGCTAAATCACCGTTGAATCTTTTAATTATAGCTTCTTCTGAAAAATTACCATCTAAACCAAATGGCACATCACGCAGAAGAAAATAACGGTATACGTCTATGCCAAATTTATCTACCATTTCAACTGGATTAACCATATTACCGCGTGACTTGGACATTTTATCTTCGTTAATCATCCACCAGCCATGAGCAAATATTGTGTCCGGCTGCCTTATACCCAGAGCCTCCAACATAATCGGCCAGTAAACAGCATGATGCCTTAAAATATCTTTACCTACCAAATGTACAACCCTTACATCCTTATCCCACCAAGCGGAGCGATAGATATTTTGCGCGTCAAACTCCCCAACCGCGCTGATATAATTAATCAGGGCATCAAACCAAACATAAGTAACATGCTTTGCGCTAAAAGGTAAAGGTATACCCCAGCTGAGCCGTTCTATGGGGCGGGAAATACAAAGATCTTCCAGTTTATTATTCTCTAAAAAACCCAAGACTTCATTCCTTCTGGAAGCCGGTTGGATATAATGAATACGCTCTGGATTATTATCAGTATCTTTAATGTATTTAATCAGCCAATCTTGATATTTTGATAATTTGAAGAAAAAATTAGTTTCAACTATTTTTTCAAGTGGCCGTTTACAATCCGGACAAAGGCTATGGCTTTGGCCAGTGGAGGCCAAACCATTGCCGTGCGGCTTATCAGTAATTTGCGAAAGGGGCCAGAATGTCTCACAAGGAGTACAATACCAGCCTTCATATTTACCTTCATAAATATCCCCTTTGTCATATACAATCTGAAGCGCCTTTTGTACGCACTTAATATGCTTGCCTTGAGTCGTGCGGATGAAATCGTCATTGGATATCTCAAGCTTCTTCCATAGATCCCTAAACTGCAGTACTACTTTATCGACAAATTCAATTGGTGAAAGCCCTGCATCATCGGCAGCTTTCTTTATTTTTTGGCCGTGTTCATCGGTCCCGGTAAGAAACCAGACATTTTCTTTTCCTAGAATATTACGGTTATAGCGGGCAAGGGTGTCTGCGGCAATATTTGTATATGAATGGCCGATATGCGGGGATGCATTCACATAATAAATAGGAGTAGTGATATAAAATTTATTTGCCATGCTCTTTTTCTTTATAACTTACTTCTAAATAACCGCCCTCTTCAAGCTCAACACCGACTATGCGCTTAAAAACATTTACACTAATGACCTTACCCTTGCCTTGCTGTGTGCTTATATGTTCTCCTTCATGCGGCAAGCCTTTAGAAAGTAACTTATAGGTTTCATATTCATAAGAGAGGCAGCACATAAGCCTGCCGCAGAGACCAGAAATCTTAGGCGGATTCAAAGGCAGCCCTTCTTCTTTAGCCATTTTAATAGTTACCGGCTCAAAATCCTTCAGGAATTTTTTACAGCAAAGTTCCCGGCCGCATGAACCATATCCACCAAAAAGCCTGGCCTCATCCCTTACCCCAATCTGCCTTAATTCAATACGCGCCTTAAACATCTTGGCCAAATCTTTGACTAAGTTACGAAAATCTACCCTGCCGTCTGAAGTAAAATAAAACAAGATTTTTGAGCGGTCAAAGGAATACTCTGCCTTTACTAATTTCATATCCAGTTTATGCTCAAGGATTTTTTTCTCGCAAACATTATATGCTTCCTTAGCTTTAGATAAATTATCTTCAATCTGCTTAAGATCGCTTTCCTTAGCCAGACGAATTATCCTCTTCGCTGGCTCTTTTGCCCCCTCCTCAGTAGTAGCACAACAACGGGCATGCCCTGGTAAAACAACACTCCCGTAATCTAATCCCCTGTCATGCTCAACAATCACACAATCACCGGCTTTTAAAATTAAATTCCCTGCTTGATACAGGCCAACCAAGCCGGAATTCCTAAGCTGTACCAAAATCATGTTCTCTGCCATAATGCTCCTAAGTTGTGTAAGAGTAACTTACTGTTAATATTTTTTTCCAAATACAGCGAGCTATCCGATATAGTCGCCATAATATCATCGAGCTGTTTAAATGAAAATCTTAGGTGTATTTTTGATAAATCGCCAATCCTATCCAAATGTATTATTTCTTTATCTGGACATCCTGCCTTAATTAGATATATATCCCTGAACCAGGAAGCAAGAATATTTAAACAAGAACGCAGCTCTTCCTTATTTTGCCCCATCAAATTAGGCTCAAGGGGCTTTGAAGAAAGTACAAAAGAATCAAATATCTTATTTTTTTGAGCCAGATACAAAGAGTCCTTTAATCTCAAAGCCAGGCCTAATCTGCCTTCGGAATAAAAACTAAGGAAATGCGCAGCAGCCTTGTCCAAAGAATAATCCTTAATCAAAATGGTTTCAAGCTCCCCCCTTACGAGTGGAGAAAATTTTATTTGCTTACAGCGAGAACTAATAGTTTTAATGATATTCTGTGGTTTATGCGTTATTAAAATAATCAATACATCTTTGGGTGGCTCCTCCAGCGTTTTAAGCAGTGAGTTTGCCGCCTCTATATTAAGCTTATGCGCGTTATCGATAATAAAAATCTTCATCGATCCCTCATACGGGCGAAAATTGGCCTCCCGCAAAATACCACGAATATCCTCAATTTTTATCTGCGACTGGCCATTTTGGATAATATGTAGATCGGGATGCTCTAGCTTTTCAATTTTGCGGCAGGCAACACATAAGCCGCATGGTTTATCATTTTGAGCCGTACAATTTAATTTTTGAGCGCAAACTTGGGCAACCATTCTTTTACCAATTCCTTCCGGTCCGCTAAAGATAAATCCGCCGGAAAAGCTTGATCCTTCTATATAAGCATTGATTATGTTTAAGGATTTTTTGTGCCCTAAAATATCAGAAAAGTGCATTCACAATCTCCCTGACTTTAGCTTGAGTTTCAAATTTATTCTCTTCTACCTTAACTATCTTAATTCTTCCTGGCTCATTATTAACAAGCCTAAGATACCCTTTCCTCACCTTCTCATGATAGCCGATAGAGCGTTGTTCGATACGATCTTTGCACTTATGCCGATATTTAAGCCCACTTTTAACAGGTAGATCCAAAAAAATAGTTAAATCAGGGCTTATACCGCTAGTAGCAAAATTACCGATGGATTTAATTAATTTTATATCTATGCCTAATCCATAACCCTGATAACAAATAGTTGAATCCATGAATCTATCGCAAATAACTATTTTTTCCGCCATAAGCGCAGGTTTAATAATCTCTTCAACTACTTGAGCGCGGGCAGCCATATAAAGCAAAGTCTCGGCTTCGGCAGATATCTTATTTTTAGGATTAAGCAATATCTCCCTAATCATTTCACTTACATTGACACCTCCGGGCTCGCGAAGATAAATCACCTTTAACCCCTTTGCTAAAAGACAGTCAAAGAGCATTTTTGACTGCGTACTCTTCCCGCAGCCCTCAGACCCTTCGAATGTAATGAATTTACCTTTCATAATTTTATCCCATTGAGATACCCTCCCCCTTGTGGGGAGGGATAGGGAGGGGGCAATTTTAAAGAATCAACTATCTTAGATAAAACTCCCTCTTGATTGCCAAGCACATCATGATTCCAAAACCTTAAAATCTTGAACCCCTGCTTAAGCAGCCATTGATCACGTTCAATATCTTCCTGTGATGATGAATGCTGTCCACCGTCAACTTCAATAATCAATTTCTTTTCAAAACATACAAAATCAACGATATACCGGCCGATAACAGCCTGCCTGCGAAACTTAACCCCAAGCCCATGGTAACGAAGCGCCTGCCAGAGGCATTTTTCAGTTTCTGTGGAATTATTCCTTAACTTCCTGGCAGTGGATGTCAATTTGCCCTTCACCTACCCCGCCCCTTTCCCCTCCCACAAGGGGAGGGGGATACGCTACAAAATCAACGCTCTTAAACCCGATGCATTCATAAAAAAATACCAACAGCGTCTTGATCCTTTATAACTTCGACCATCTGCTAGAAATTCCATCTCCAAACTGTTTTACCGTCTTTCCTATCTTCTAATATAATACCTTTTACTTCTAAATCTTTCCTAATCTTATCTGCCTCGGTAAAACTCTTTTCTTTCTTTAATCTCGTACGCTCTTTAACCATTTCATCTATTATTTTAGTATCTTTAAGATTTTCATCAATTATATCCCTGAATCTCGAATCCACCATAAGGTCGGCCATATCGGGATGCATACCGAAAATATCACGAAGTAAACGATTCATTGTATCTACCGAATATTTAAATTGAGGCCAATTCTTAACTATATCATCGGCATGAAGATGATATGCATATGACTTTAACTGTTCCAAAACGGCTAAAACTTGTGGTGTATTAAAATCATCGTCCATCGCACTCTCAAACTTATGTTCATATTCTTTTACGGTTACGATATCTACATCTTTTAATCTTAGTACCTTTTTCAAATTCTTTGCTCTATACTCTTTATAAATATCATTTAAGCGCACAAAAGATATATATCGATGCTTTTCTTCAGTCATCTTTTTCTCAGAGAAATCGATAGGACTAGAATAATGAGCTTGAAGATAAAACAACTTTAAAACATCGGGATGATATTTTCTTAATGCATCTTTTATCGTAACAAAATTCCCCAGCGACTTGGACATTTTCTGGCCATTAATTGTCAGCAGTCCGTGATGTATCCAGTATTTGGCAAACTGTTTACCGGTGAGTGCCTCAGCCTGGGCGATTTCATTTTCATGATGCGGAAAAATCAAGTCTCTTCCGCCAGCGTGTATATCAAGCGTATCTGTCTTCAAAAATTTCTGCGACATTACGGAACATTCAATATGCCAACCTGGCCTGCCTTGGCTCCAAGGACTATCCCAGGACGGCTCCCCAGTTTTTGATTTTTTCCATAACGCAAAATCCAGAGAATCATGCTTTAGTTCCGAAGGGCCGATCCTGACTCCGGTTTCCATTTGATCTATGCTTTGCCCGGATAACAAACCATAGCCGGAAAATTTCCTCACATTAAAATATACATCGCCGCCTGCTGCATAAGCATAACCTTTATCAATTAATGTTTGTATATACCTAACCATATCGGGGATATTCTCGGTTGCCTGCGGTTCAAAATCTCCTTTTTCAATACCAAGTGCCGCCAAATCTTGGTAATACCTGCCGATATATTTTTTTACCAATTCCTGCCAGTGCACTTTAAGTTCGTTTGCGCGGTTGATAATTTTATCATCAACATCGGTAATGTTGCGCACAAACTTAACATCAAAACCTCTGTATTTTAAATATCTCCTGATTATATCGAAGATATAAAGACTTCGTGCATGCCCGATATGGCTATCGTCATAAACGGTTACGCCGCAAGTATAGATATTTACTTTCGGATGATTTAAAGGAACAAACTCTTCTTTTTTTCTTGTGAGGGAATTATATATAAAAATAGGCATGATTATTAAAGCCAAAATAAGCTATAAGTTGTAAGTTATAAGCTTTAAGCTTACGGCTTAAAACTTATTTATTCTTTTCTAACTCTTTAATCCTATCCTGCAGCTCTTCGATTGACTGCATGATCGGATCCAATGTATGCATATGATCCAGGCTTACATCTATTTTTTTACCGTCCTGCTTAGTAATCCTCCCGGGAACGCCTACCACCGTGGAGTTGGCAGGAACATCTTTGATTACCACCGCATTTGCCCCTATATAAGAATTATCTCCGATAGTAATATTACCCAAGACTTTCGCTCCTGCTCCGACTACCACATTATTACCAACAGTAGGATGGCGTTTCCCCTTAACAATCCCCGTACCGCCTAAAGTTGACCCTTGATAAAGCAGAACATCATCTCCGATAACCGCAGTCTCTCCGATCACTACACCTAAACCATGATCAATAAAAAACCTTTTGCCGATTTTTGCTCCGGGGTGAATCTCAATACCGGTAGAAAACCTGGCGATTTGCGATAAAAGGCGCGCCAGAAAAAATAAATGCGCCTGATATAAAAAATGCGCGATACGATAATAGATCAAAGCATGCAGCCCTGGATACAGAAAAATTACCTCCATAAAACTTTTTGCCGCAGGGTCTCTTCTTTGCGCCGCCCTTATGTCTGCATAAAAAATTATGGAAATAAGCGCAAGCTTAATCAAAATAAGCGCTAACAATATAATTAATATATTTATAATAATAGAAAGCATCTCTATCCTCCTTTGACCAAAGAAACTACCGCATAACAGGCAATTGCCTCCTTGTTTCCCACCGCGCCCAATCCCTCGTTTGTTTTGGCCTTTATATTTACAGCCTCTTCCGTAATATCCAAAAGGGCACAAATCTTTTCCCTCATCTGTTTCTTAAATGGAATAAGCGTTGGTTCCTGGGCAATAATAATTAAATCAAGATTATTGATTTTATAGCCGCTTTTTTCCACCAATCCTTTAACACTCATCAGCAACTTACTACTTGCGATTCCCTGATACTTAGGGTCAGTATCTGGAAAATGCTCTCCAATATCGCCCAATGCCAAGGCGCCCAATAAGGCATCACAAAGCGCATGTATCAAAGCATCGCCGTCGGAATGTCCCAAAAGGCCTTTAAAATAAGGGATTTCAACTGCCCCTAAAAACAGAGGCCTGCCTTCAATTAAACGATGAATATCGTAACCTATACCAACTTTATATTGCATCAGCACCCTTTCCTTGAACTGTTACAAAATTACTAATCTTGCGTCATTCTGAGGCCACATTCGCTTCGCTCAGTGCAGGCTCCGGCCGAAGAATCTCATCAGTAACGAGATCCTTCCCCCCCTTCACTTCGTTCAGGGTCAGGATGACAAAAAATAATATTTCACAACAGTCTATTCTTAACAATTACTTTTGCAAACAGGAGATCTTCTTTGGTTGTAATTTTTATATTTTCACAACTTCCCTGGACAATCTTTACCTTTGCGCCCAATTTTTCAACCAGAGAAGCATCATCAGTAAAATCTTCTTTTATGTATCTATTATATGCCTTAAGGATTAACTCTTTTTTAAAAACCTGGGGAGTCTGGATCTCCCATAAATTATTTCTGTCTAGTGTTCTATCGACGATACCTCCATTTTTAATACTTTTAATGGTTGCTTTAACCGGTACTCCTAAAATAGCCGCTTTAGTTTTTTCTGCTGCCGAAACAACCTTAGTAATGAGTTTACTACTAACGAATGGCCGTGCACAATCATGAATTAATATCCAATCACAACTTAAGCTAGCCGCCTTAATGCCCGCATACACTGAATCCTGCCTGCGCCTACCGCCCAAACATAAAGCCTTTATTTTTTTAAATGAATACTTCTTAATAACCTTGGCTATTGCTTGCTTATTTTGGGCGTTAACAACTACAATAATTTCATCTATATCCAGATGTTTGTCAAACAACGCCAGAGAATAAAATATTACCGGTTTCCCACCAATTCCTACCAAAGGTTTCTCTACCGGCGCATTAAGCCGCCTTCCGGATCCTGCAGCCAAAATAACTGCGCTAAGCATTATTTTTTTCAAGCTTTGTAAAAATCATCCTGCCGGCTTGAGTCTGTAAAACCGAAGTTACCGCCACCTTGACATCTTGGCCAATCAACCGGCGGGCATCTTCAACTACAACCATTGTGCCATCATCAAGGTAACCTACTGCCTGATTATGCTCCTTGCCTTCTTTGATTAGCTTAATATGCATCTCCTCACCTGGAAAAACTACAGGCTTTAAGGCATTTGCCAGTTCATTAATATTTAAAACTTTAATCCCCTGGATACTGGCTACACGGTTTAGATTAAAATCAACGGTAAGAATTTTAGCCTCAAGCAATTTAGCCAACAAAACTAACTTAGCGTCAACTTCGCTAGTCTCGGTAAAATCCTGCTCATGAATAGTAATATCCATCCCTGATTCATTCTGGATAACATTAAGAATCTCAAGGCCACGCCTGCCTCTTTGGCGTTTAATCGAATCAGTTGAATCAGCAATCTGCTGTAATTCCCTAAGCACAAATTTAGGAATAATGATTTTGCCTCCTAAGAAACGAGTCTTACATATATCTACAATTCTGCCGTCGATAATCACACTAGTATCCAGCAGCACTACATCCTGCGACTGATCCTGCCTTCTTAGGCGCACATACGGAATAATAATATTAAATTCATCTTTTCCCCGCAAAGCCATCACCATGCCAAGATAACAAAAAATTAAAGTCAACCCTACCCTGATCCTGGAAAGTATAATTGGATCCATAGGAGTAAGGCTAAAAGCATCCCCCACCAGCTTTGCCATAATCAAACCTAAAATTAATCCAAATACTGCGCTGGATAGCCCACTTACCGAAACCTTGCGCAGGCCTGCTTCGATAATAATCATTACCAACGCCACTAAAGCACCGATTATCATACCGATTAAACCAGAACCATTTAATACCACAGTCTGGTAACCAATAGCCATACTACCTAAGATAAATAAAAGCCGCGCTAATAATAGATTCATTTCTTAATCTCTCCTTGCAGTTTAACCGACGAACCTAAAATAATATCTAAAGCCTCTTTCAAAGTAGAAACAGGAATAATCTCCATATCTGTTGTTTTAACTACTAAATTCTTAGTACCGTTTTTTGGCAATATACAATGTTTAAAACCTAACTTTTGGGCTTCATTTATACGCGTAGTTACCTGTGAAATACTCCTGATCTCGCCGCTTAAACCTACCTCTCCCAAAACTACTGTCTTGGGCATAACCACCTGCTCCCGAAAACTTGAGGCAATTACCGCACTTACCGCTAAATCCGCTGCCGGATCTTCTATTTTTATACCTCCAGCAACATTAACAAATATATCCTCTGCCTCAAGGGCAAGGCCCATGCGTTTTTCCAAAACAGCTACCAATAGCGAAAGCCGGTTAAAATCAAAACCTTGCGCTCGCCTGCGCGCATAGCCAAAAGAACTCCTTGAAACCAACGACTGAATTTCTACCAAAAGAGGGCGCGTTCCCTCCAGAATCGAAGTTACAATCGTACCAGATACATTGCTCGGCCGCTCAGAAAGAAAAATCTCGGATGGATTTTTTACTTCCGACAAACCCTGCAGCCCCATTTCAAACACGCCGATTTCATTAGTTGAACCAAACCTGTTTTTTACCGCTCGTAATATTCTGTAAATCGCAAAACGATCCCCCTCAAAATATAGCACCGTATCCACGATATGTTCTAAAACACGTGGGCCGGCCAAAGTGCCTTCTTTAGTGACATGGCCGATAATAAAAATTGAGGTACCGGTAGTTTTGGCTAACTGCGTCAGGATTCCAGCACACTCTCTTACTTGGCTGACACTTCCCGGAGAAGAACTAATTCCAGAATCAAAAATAACCTGGATTGAATCAATAATTACAACAAGTGGTTTTAATTTTCTTATGTATTCGACAATTAAGGATAAATCCGTCTGATTAACAATATAAAGATTGTCTGAGCCTGATTCACCAAGGCGTTTTGCGCGTAACTTAGTTTGAGCCACGCTTTCTTCACCGCTCACATAAAGCACGCCTATGCCCTGCTTAGTCAAATGATTGGAAACCTGTAAAGAAATAGTAGATTTACCAACCCCGGGGTCTCCACCGATTAAAATTACCGACCCCTTCACAATCCCTCCTCCCAGAACCCGATCCAATTCAACAATATTAGTCTTTAACCTGTCTTCATCTTTAACTACAACATCCCTTAAAAGTACTGGGCCATCTTTATACAGAGATGTCCTTTCCTTAATGCCACTAGATGGGAGAGTATAATCCTCTTCGCAAAAAGAATTCCAGCTGTTACAATCCGGGCACTTACCCAGCCATTTCGGTGATTGATACCCGCAACTTGAACAGCTAAAAACCGTTTTTGTTTTCATTATTATTTCTTCTCTTTAGTTTTGAAAAATAGCTTCCAAGGATTCTTACGTACATCGGTAACTAAGGCTTCCAATTCATTATAAAGTTTATCATCATAAACAAGCTTGCCTAATGAACCCTCTTTATTCCTGATTTGGGCAAGCCCTTCATCTAAATTACGCATTATATTCTCGGCCCTGTTAAATATCTCATGTATAGGTAGTGGATCGATCCCGGTCAAGGATTGGTTATCGGTAAGAGAATTAACATAATCTGCCCCTGGTATTATTTCGACATATTTTTCACCCAATAAACCCAGAGTATTAACCCAAACAGTGGAATCCGAAGGAATTTTAATAATACTCCTGATCCAAACTTCTAGCTGTACATTCGAACGGTTTTCTTGCGGCACAAATTCCAATTTGATTCTTTTAACCGCCCCAACATCGACTCCGGCAAAACGCACCGGCGCACCAACCTTAATTCCATTGACAAAATTAAAATTGATATTAATCCGATACCCGGAGCTCCAGGTTTTAAATCCTCCAATCGATAATATAAAAATAACTAAAATTACCAGGCCTATAAAAACAAAAATACCAACCTTTAACTCTAATTTAGTTTTTCCGAAAACCATTTTATTGCCTCCTCGCCCAAAAGGGCTCACCCCCGCGCAATTCCTTTAAGCGCCAAGTGGTTTATTTAAAAGTATCAGTTGATTCGGTTATGGGGCCTTTAGAAAGCCCATTAATAAACTGATGCACTACCGGATCGGTGGTCTTCTGAATCTCTTCAGGAGTCCCCTCTAAAACTATTTTTCCTTTATACATCATAGCAATCTTGTCAGCGATATGATAGGCGCTTTTCATATCATGCGTAACTACAAAAGAAGTAACCTTCAATTTGTCATGTAATGAACGAATAAGCTCATTAATACTATCTGCGGTAATAGGGTCCACTCCTGTTGTCGGCTCATCATAAAGAAGAATCTCAGGTTTTATGCAAATTGCCCGCGCTAAAGCCACACGCTTCTTCATGCCTCCGCTTAATTCCGAAGGCATAAGATTACCAATGCCTCCTAAACCTACCAAAGATAAAGACTCTTCTACCCGGTCTAAGATTTCTTTCTGATCAATATGTGTATGTTCAAATAAACTAAAACCAACATTTTCAGCAACATTCATCGAATCAAAAAGCGCTCCTCCCTGAAATACCATACTGATTTTAGAACGCAAGACGGTTAATTCTAATTCTTTCAAAACGGCAACTTCCTTGCCATCTACTAAAACTTTACCGCTGTCCGGCCTTAATAACCCAACTATATGTTTAAGTAATACTGATTTTCCGCAACCGCTTCTTCCGATAATTACGCAGGTGTGGCCGGTTTCCACTTTTAAAGTTAGCCCGCTTAAAACTAAGTTATTATTGAATTTCTTTTTTAAATTCAGTATTTCTATCATTGGAATCTGGGGGACGGTTCTCTTATAAAAAAAGAGAACCGTCCCCTGGTTTTAAGGAAAAATAAAATAAAACACCGCTGTAAAAAGACAGTCGGCTGCAATTATCATCAAGAATGTAATCACGACCGAACGTGTAGTTGCTTTACCAACTCCCTCTGCCCCGCCCTCAACATTAAAACCTTCATAGCAGCTTACCAAAGCAATAATCATCCCAAAAATCCAGGCTTTAAATAATCCGGTAAATAAATCTTTATAGAGCAGCGCGTTAAAAGTTATGTTCATATACATACTGCTGGTAATCCCAAGTTTTAGGACGCAAATAAGGTAACTTCCCATTATGCCGATAATATTGGCATATAACGTAAGAATGGGAAGCATCAGGCTCAAAGCCACAAAACGCGGGACGACCAGATATTTTACAGGATTAGTCGCCAGAGTCTCCAAAGCATCAATCTGTTCGGTAACCTGCATGGATCCAAGTTCGGCAGTATGGGAGGCCCCAACTCGGCCTGCAACAACCAAGGCCGTAATTACCGGGCCTAATTCGCGCACAATAGCTAAGGCTACGAGGCTAGCAATATACATCTCTGAGCCTAACTTCTGCATAAAATACGCCGACTGCAACGCAAAAATAAAACCAATAAAAAGAGCAACCACCGAAACAATTGGAAAGCTTTCATAACCGGTTTTCTTGGATTGCTCGATTATATGGCCATACTTATACGGAGGCTTAAACGTCAAATATACAGTCTGCGCGGTTAAATTGGCTAAACCACCAAAAAAATACATAAAAGAAATTATTCTACGGCCTAGATCTATAAAAAATAATGTAAACATTATTCAAAAACTAGCTCTTCATTTTTACGCGTTACTTTGATCGAAGAGCCCTCCTTATATTTTTTAGAGATAATCTCTCCTGCCAACGGATCTTCCAGGAATCTTTGAATAGTCCTTTTTAAGGGCCGAGCGCCAAAAACCGGATCAAATCCTTTTTCAATCAAAAGATCCTTAGCCTCCCTGGTAACCTCTAAAGTTAGATTTTGATCCTTTAGGCGCTGGATAACATAACCGATCTCAATATCGATGATGGCTGAAAGATCCTCTTTGACTAACTGCCTAAAAACTATAATATCATCAACGCGATTTAAAAACTCCGGTTTAAAAGCATGCTTAACCGACTCAAGTAACTTATCCTTCATATCCTCATAAGTTGCCTCCTCCTTCTGCGCTCTAAATCCAAGAGAACCGGTCTTACGGATTAATTCCGCGCCGACATTAGAGGTCATAATAATAATCGTATTTTTAAAATCCACTTTTCGGCCAAAGCTGTCAGTAAGCCGGCCCTCTTCAAAAACCTGCAGCAGTAAATTAAAAACATCCGGATGCGCTTTTTCAATTTCATCCAAAAGTATAACCGCATAAGGCCTGCGGCGAACTCGTTCCGTAAGCTGGCCTCCCTCCTCGTATCCGACATATCCTGGAGGAGCACCAATCAGGCGGGAAACATTAAACTTCTCCATATACTCAGACATATCCAGCTGTAACAACGCGTCTTCGTCACCAAACATAAATTCAGCTAAAGCCCGGGCAAGCAGAGTTTTTCCGACACCGGTAGGCCCCAAGAATATAAATGAGCCTATTGGCCGTCTGGGATCTTTAATCCCCGCCCTTGATCGCCTTACCGCATGAGCAATTGCTTCTATTGCTTCATTCTGGCCAACCACCCGCTTATGTAATTCTTCTTCGATTTTGAGAAGTTTTTCGCTTTCTTTTTCTTCCAGCCTAAAAATTGGAATCCCCGTCCACTGCGCCAGAATCTTGGCAATATCCTCCTCGGTAACCTCCGGCCGCATTTTATCTTTGGCCTGGCTCCACTCCTTATTTAATTTTTCCAATTCCTGACGGGCAATACGCTCCTGATCCCTAAGGGAGGCAGCTTTTTCAAAATCCTGGCTCTTGATATAAGCCTCTTTTTCTTTCCTTAATGATTCGACATTGGCCTCTATCTTCTTTATGTCATCAGGAACAATCAAGACATTTAAACGCGCGCGCGATCCTGCTTCATCAATTAAATCAATGGCTTTATCCGGCATAAATCTTCCAGAAATATATCGATCGGATAATTTTGCCGCAGCCTCCAGAGCCTCATCCTTAAAGGTAACTCTATGGTGGGCTTCATATTTATCACGCAGGCCCTTTAAAATCTCAATCGTCTGTTCAATATTAGGCGGCTCAACCATAATCGTTTGAAATCTACGCTCTAAGGCAGCGTCTTTTTCAATATATTTACGGTACTCATCCATAGTAGTTGCGCCGATACATTGCATTTCTCCGCGTGAAAGCGCGGGCTTCATAATATTAGAAGCATCGATTGCCCCTTCTGCGGCTCCGGCACCCACTAAAGTATGCAATTCATCGATAAAAATAATTATATCCTGCGAACGTTTAATCTCTTCCATAATTGCTTTGATTCTTTCCTCAAACTGTCCGCGGTATTTAGTCCCGGCAACCATCAATGCTAAATCCAAAACTATTAAACGTTTACCCCTTAAGATCTCAGGAACATTACCGGCTATAATTGATTGGGCTAGCCCCTCAACAATAGCGGTTTTACCGACTCCAGCTTCGCCTAAAAGCACCGGATTGTTTTTAGTCCTACGGCTTAAGATTTGAATCACTCTTTCAATTTCTTGTTTACGGTTAATCACCGGATCCAACTTATTATCCCGAGCCAACGCCGTAAGATCCCGGCCAAAAGCATCAAGGGCAGGAGTTTTTGATTTTGCCGCAGCAGCGCCGCCACCAGAACCCATTCCCGGCAGAGAAGAACCCAAAAGACCCATTACCTCATTACGCACGGAATTTAAATCCATGCCTAAATTTAACAATACCTGCGAAGCAATACCTTCACCTTCGCGGATTAAGCCCAACAGGAGATGTTCAGTACCGATATAATTATGCCCAAGTGAGCGGGCTTCTTCTGCAGCTAGCTCTAAAGCTTTCTTTGCCCGCGGAGTAAAAGGAATATCCCCGATAATTTGGGTAGTCGGGCCAGGCTGCACCAGTTTCTCAATCTCAATCCTGATATTTTCTAAAGAAATATCTAACTTCTGTAATACCGCAGCAGCCACTCCCTCCCCTTCGCGAATCAATCCCAATAATATATGCTCGGTACCGATATAATCATGATTAAAACGCCTTGCCTCTTCCTTTGCCAAAATAATTACTTTTCTTGCTCTCTCAGTAAAACGATTAAACATAGTTAGTCCCCTTATAATAGATTAAGTTTCTTTCGAATTAACTCTGCCCTCTTTAAATCTCTCTCTGGTGATGAAAGTTTCTTATTCTCCAATTTTTGCAAGTGCGCCGGCTGGGTAATAATAAAAAGTTCGTTAATCGTACGGCGGTCAATATCTTTAACCATCCCCAAATCGCTTCCCAACCTGACCATAGACAACAATTCAATTGTCTCTTGGCTGGTAATGATACGGGCGCTTTTTAAAATACCAAGGCTGCGGTTAACCCTGTCCTCCAAAAGATCCTTACTTTTAGAAAGTATAATCTCTCTTGCCTGCGTCTCCTGCTCGATAATCTGCCGGATGAGACCGTTGATATTCTCAATAATCTCATTTTCACTATGCCCTAAAGAAACCTGATTAGAAATCTGGAAAAAATTACCGCTAGCCTGAGTGCCTTCACCATAGAGTCCGCGCGTAGTAAAACTTAATTTGGCTATTGCCGCCAGTACCCGCTCGATTTGACGGCTCATTACCAGCGCCGGTAAATGCAGCATCACTGAACCGCGCATACCGGTGCCGGTATTAGTAGGGCAAGCAGTAAGATACCCAAAATCTTCCAAGTAGGCAAAATCCAAAATTTTTGCCAAAGAGTCATCGATACTGTTAATAATATTCCAGGCCTCAAAAAGATTAAATCCTGATTGCATCAATTGAATGCGTAAATGATCCTCTTCATTGATCATCACCGCAATATTTTCCTCATCATTAACCAATACCGCCTTCTGCTCTGTTTTCTGGGTGTGCTCAATAGACATAAGGTGTCTTTCGACTAAAAACTGTTTATCTATGCTGTCTAAATCCACCAATCTAAAAAGCGTGGAGTTTTTAAGCAATTCGACTGTTGACATTGCAAGGCTAGTTTTATTTACAATCTCATCCAATTGGGCTTTATTAGCCCAATGAGGGAAAGCAAAATTATTAAGATTCCTTGCCAAGCGTATTCTACTAGAGATAACCACATCCGAATTCGGACCTGTACCCTTAAGCCATTCACTAGTATGATTTATTAGGTCATTAATCTGCATTTTTTTCCTTATTTGATTTGGCTTCTATTTCTTTTATCAGATCCCGCAGGCGCGCTGCTTCTTCAAAGGCTTCTTTCTGAATCGCATTCTGTAGCTGCTTTTTTAATTCCTCCAAATCTATCCTTTGTTTATTGACTTTAGAGATTGCAGGTTTTATCTTCGCTGGCCCCTTCAAAGGACTCTTGCCAATATGTTGATTTGACCCATGTATTCGTTTTAATAAAGGCGCCAGATACTTACGGAAAACATTATAACATTCGCCGCAACCAAGTCTTCCGATCTTCTTAAAATCCACATAACTTAAACCACAAGCAGGACATTTAGTATTAACTATCTCCTCTTCTTTATTGGAGGATGGTTTTTGAAAATCAACCATACCGGCCAATAGATCACTTAAGCCAAACTGCTGCTCCATGGCCTCGCTTTTAGTTCTGGCGCATTCTTCGCATAAATGCAGCTCATTCATCTGCTCATCAATAATCTCAGTTAAATGCACGGTTGCCGGATTTTTCCCACAAATATCGCAAAGCATAATTATCCTTATAATCCCGGGGACGGTTCTCTGTTTTAGAGAACCGTCCCCGAGTTTCTAATATTTTATTCCGTCTTTAGCGGTTAATTGTTTAAATTTCTTCATCAGCGCCAGTGTAAGCTTGCCAGGTTTTCCGTTTCCAATAACCCTGCCATCCACCTTAACCACAGGAATAATTTCAGCGGCTGTTCCCGTAAGGAAACACTCATCGGAAATGTAAACTTCATGGCGAGTAATCACATGCTCGTGCGCTGCAATTTTATTCTTACGGGCAATCTCTAAGATTGAGTCACGCGTAATCCCGCGTAAAGTTCCCATACATTGCGGAGGAGTATAGAGATGGCCGGCTTTAGCTACAAAAATATTATCACCAGTACATTCAGCCACATAACCTAAAGAATCAAGCATAATTGCCTCATCGCATCCGGCATTACCTGCCTCAATTTTAGCCAGAATATTATTCAGATAATTCAAAGATTTAATCTGAGGATTAAGCGCCTCAGGTAAGTTGCGTACCGTGGGCACGGTAACAATACTTAGACCTTCACGATATAGTTTTTCTGGATACAAAGCAATGCGATCGGCAATAATGATAATTGTTGCCCCTTTATAGCATTTACGCGGGTCAAGCCCCAAATCTCCTTCTCCGCGGGTAACCACTAAACGGATATAAGCATTATCTAGTTTATTTGCTTTAATTGTTTCTACCACTGCTTTAACCATCTGCTCTTTAGTTAGAGGAATCTTTAACATAATACTTTGGGCAGATTCAAAAAGCCGGTCAATATGCTCTTTTAATTTAAAGACGCGCCGGTTATAAGAACGGATACCTTCGAAGACTCCATCCCCATAAAGCAGGCCATGATCAAAAACAGAGATCTTTGCATTATCTTTTTCATAAAATTTACCGTTGATATAAATTTTCATCCCACCTCCTAATTGTAGTTTCCAAATTAGTGTCATTGCGAGCCCGAAGGGCGAAGCAATCTAATAAAGATTGCTTCGTCGCCTACGGCTCCTCGCAATGACACACTAATTTAACAAAACTCCATCCTTCAGATGTATAACCTCGCCTGCACTAGAAGCAATATCCTTATCATGAGTAACCATAACAATAGTAATCTTCTCGTCTTGATTAAGCTCGATTAAAAGGCGTAAAATATTCTTTCCGTTTTCCGAATCCAAATTACCTGTCGGTTCATCGCAAAGCAAAAGTTTAGGCTTATTAATCAACGCTCGGGCAATTGCTACCCTTTGCTGCTCTCCGCCTGATAAAGCAAGCGGACGATGCTTGAGCCTACCGGATAAACCCAGCCTTTCCAAAAGCTCTAAAGCATGCACCAGATTCTTTTTTCTCTCCCACCAGGATTTTAAAATACTTGGCAGTAAAACATTTTCCAACGCATTTAACTCCGGTAAAAGATGAAAAAATTGAAAAACAAAACCCACTTTACGATTACGAAAACTGGCTCTTGCGTTTTCATCCAAACCATAAATACTGGCTCCCTGGAAATAAACTATGCCTGCCGTAGGATTATCCAAACCTCCTAAAATATGCAAAAGCGTAGATTTACCTGCGCCACTTGGCCCCTGAATTACTAAAAATTCGCCTTCTTTAACAGTAAAATTTATGTCCTTCAATACTTCCAAATTACTTGTAGCATCACGATAACTTTTACAAATACCACAAACCTTAACCATCTCTTTATTCATGCCGCACAGCCTCGCTAGGAATTATTCTGGTAGCATAATATGCCGGATAAATACTGGCAAACAATGTTATAAACAAAGCAGAAATTACAATCAAACTGATATCGCCGGTATTAATATTCACCGGAATACGGTTAAAATAATAAATATCCTGCGGAATCAAACTCCTGCCAATAATACGTGATATGAGATCCACTACTTTATCTAATGATAACGCTAAAGTTATCCCCCCGATTAATCCTAAGAGGATACCAATTAGGCCGATGGCCATGCCTTGAAAAATAAAAATCTGCAAGATACTTTTTGTCTTGGCTCCCACAGAACGCAAGATACCAATATCTTTAATCCGGCTCATTACCGACATAATCAAAGTACCCACAATACCAAAAGCAGCAACTACGGTAGTCATCGTCACAACAATAAACATAACTATCTTTTCAAGTTTTAAGGCTTCAAGAAAATTTTTATTTGCATCTATCCAGGTACGCGCCTGGTAAGTTCCAAAACCTGTCAGGTCCCGGTATAACTTCTCCTTGGCATCATCTACCTTATAGATATTATCTACTTTAACCGCAATACCACTTACTAGATCGGGCATTTTATAAAAATCCTGCGCCCCTTTAATACTGGTTAAAATCAAACTTGAATCATAAAGATACATCCCGCTATTAAAAATACCTTTGATATAAAAATCAGTTTTAGCTAAAGTAACCGGAGAGATCAAGCTAATACTATCTCCAATGGCTAAACCTAAACGTAAAGCAAGCTCCTGCCCAACCGCCACTTGATTACCTGTCAAATCATAACTTCCTAACTTCAAATATTCATCAATCTTAGAAGTTTGTACCTGTAACTTAGGGTCTATTCCGCGAACCTCCACCCCGAAAATTGATTTTCCATTCTTGACCAAAGCCTGCCCGTTGATAAAAGGAGACGCGCCCAAAACATAGGGTAAGGTCTTTAATTTATCAATTACACGATTAGGATCTTTTGACCCGCCATAAAATTCAAGAGACAAGTGGGCACTAGTGCCTACCATCTTATCCTCCAGGAACCGGTCAAAACCAGTCATCACCGAAATAACTACAATTAATACCATTACTCCGATAGCAATTCCAATAACCGAAATCAACGCAGTTATCGAGATAATTTTTTCTTTCTTGCCTGCTCTTAAGTATCTTTGACTAAGCCATAACTCGGAAAACATTATTTATTTTCCTCTTCTTGTTGAGACCGAAGCAGAGGAAATAAAATCACATCGCGAATCGATGCCTGGTCTGCAAGCAACATTACCAGCCTATCAACACCTATTCCTAACCCTCCTGCCGGAGGCATACCATGCTCTAAAGCCAGAAGATAATCCTCATCTACGTTTTTCTTTTCCTCAGAAACAAGATCCTTAATCTCTTCTTCAAAACGCTTACGTTGCTCCAAGGGATCATTCAACTCAGAATAAGCATTGGCTATTTCCATTCCTGCAACATAGAGCTCAAACCTCTCTGAAATCAATGGGTTATCTCTTCTTACCTTTGCCAGAGGACAAAGGCTGGTAAAATAATCCGTAATAAATACGGGATTTGCCTGTAAATCCTGCTCCAGTTCATCTTCAACAATTTTATTAATCTGAGAACGGCTTAAACGGTTTTTATCCAAGGCATATCCTTTTTCCTGCAATTTTTTTAACATTTGCTCCGGATCATCCTGCGGGTCTATTCCAAATTTATTTTTAACCAACGCGGCAAATGACTGCCTATTCCAGGGGGTTTTCAGGTCAATGGTTTTACCCTGAAAAGTCAGCTCCCCTTTTCCCAGAACTTCCCGTGCAACATGACAAATTAAATCCTGGGTTAAATTAATCATCCCTTCACAATCAGTATAAGCCTGATAAACCTCTAGCATTGTAAACTCCGGGTTATGCCGCGTGGATACGCCTTCATTGCGGAAGGATCGGTTAATTTCATAGACCCGGTCAAGGCCACCAACCAGGAGCCTTTTTAAATACAGTTCCGGAGCAATCCTTAAAAATAAATCCATACTATATTCATTGTGAAATGTCTTAAATGGCCTGCCTGCTGCGCCTCCTGCGATATCATGCATCATCGGAGTTTCAACTTCCAGAAAACCACGCTCTTCGAGAAAACTACGGATTGCCCGGATAATTTTTGCCCGTAATAAAAATACTTTTTTTACATCTTCATTGGAAACTAGATCCAGATAACGCTGCCTGTAACGCAATTCCACATCTTTTAAACCATGCCATTTTTCAGGCAGAGGCCGCAAGGCTTTGGATAATATGATAAAATCTTCAACCTTAAGCGTAAATTCACCAGTATGTGTCTTAAAAAGCTCACCGCTTGCGCTAATTATATCGGCAATATCCAACTGCTCAAGAAACGCGGATTTTTCTGGCCCAATAATATCCCGTTTAACATAAAGCTGAATCTTACCAGTTGTATCCCTAAGATCCATAAAATTTACTTTACCATGTGCCCGGTTAGCCATCACCCTACCGCAAAGAGTAACTTTTTTGCCTTCTTCAAAACTACTCAAAACCTCTCCAATAGCAGTATGTATTGGCACATTTGCAGGATATAAAGGAACATTTTTGGCACCAAGTGCCTCTAATTTAGCAATTCTCTGCTGAATAATCTCGTTAATGTCCATAGTTTAGTAATTATATAGTATATTTGGGGTTATGTCAAAATAAAAAGGGTTGTTAAAATCAAGGGGACGGTTCTCTTGAAAAAGAGAACCGTCCCCTTGATTTATTGACGCTATCGGAATTTAAACCCTGTATTCCGAAAGCTTCTTTATACGCTTGAGCATGTTAGGATGCGTGCTTAAAAGCTCAAGCATTTTATCTCCTAAATTTAAACGTATATTCGATTTTTTGAGTACCTCCAACTCAGAAGCATCAATGGTACCGCTTTTATCCAAATCTAATTGTGCCAACTCCAATACCTCCTTGCGCCCCTGAGATGGATCATTGATGAAAAAGGCCTTTAGCCCTTCAGTTTGTTTTAAAGATTCCTGATTCATTCTTGCCGAGCCATATGCTAACTTGTAAAGACTAGAAGCCAAAGCCTTAGGTTGATTTCCCAAAAGCACCGAGCCACGGTCCGCAAAATATTCCCGGATACGCGAGGCATAAAGTACCAAAAGATTAGTCACAAAATAAAATAAGAAAGCTGCCAATCCTATTAATACGGTATTACCTCCCCTCTCATCACGCCTGCGTCCGTAAAACAAAAACTGCCAGGCAATGCGATACATAATCATCGGAATTACCGATAATAAAGTAATTGTAAGCACATCGTGATTCTTTAGGTGGCTTAATTCATGGCCAAGCACTGCTTTTAGCTCTTCGTCACTGAGCAAATTCATAATCCCGTTAGTTACACAAACCCGGCCGTCTCTGGTTGAACGGCCAAAAGCAAAAGCATTGGGAATATCAATCTGGGCAATGCCGATTCGAGGCATAGGGATACCCGCACGCACGCTCAAAGACTCAACCATCTGAAACAAACGGGGATTTTCCTCCCGCTTAATGTATTTTACATGCATGCTCCATTCTACAATCTTAGGCCCCAGCATATACTGAATAAACATCATCACTAGTGAAATAATTAAATAGAAACTAAAACCTCCCACATGTAAAAAACTACTACCGATAACAACCAGCAGGGCATAAATAACCCCAAACAAAAGAGTTACCAATAACCACATTCTTAATTGTAATGACCACATATTAACCATCCCCTCTTATTATTTTACTACTTCAGCTTTAACTGTGAATTTTATTATCGGAAGATCGGTATTATCAGTATTTACATATACGGACTGTTTAACCGCTCCCGAATACCCTTCAGACTTGAAAATTACATTTACCGTCGTACTTTCATTAGGCGCTAAGATCTTCTTATCCGCCTGGGAAGCAGTGCATCCGCAGGAGGTGTTTATACTCAATATTTTTAAAACATTCTTAGTTTCGTTCTTAAACAAAAAATCGTGCTTTAAAACCTTACCACTTTTTACTTTACCAAAATCCCATTCATTAGAATTAGCAACGCTATTTTCTACGCTAGGCTCAACCTTTTCAGGTTGACCGATAGGCGCTTGCGCATACGCAATCTGAAAAATAAAAAAACTAATTAAAAATAAGTTCATAATTTTCTGCATTAAGCCTTCCAGATTAAAAATACTCCTAAACTAAAAAATAAAATTGCCATGAAGATCTTTATCATCCCTAGATTTCTTTTTAGAAAACCTGAAAATTGCAAGCTGGAAGTCCCCAGAAGCGCAAAGATAAAAATCACAACTAGCGGGATTATAAACATAGTATTATACAACAAAAGATACCCTAATGCTTGAAGCTTAAGAGAACTGGCTTTTAAAACAAATGATATCGTCGGCAAATACACCTGCCCCGTACAAACCGCTTCAAGCAATGAAACCAAAAATCCGCTAATTAGCGCGCTAAAGATAAGCTTATTCAGCCCGGGGCTTATTTTACTTTGTTTTTCTTGGGAGTTCCTACGGTAAAAAAACCCGACTACTTTATGGATGCGCTCTTTGATTGATTTAGGCAGCTGTAAAATCAATTCATCAGTAGAACCTGTTTTCTTATATTTAATAAAATCAGAAACAGCAAAGATTCCAAAAAGTAGGCTTAAAAAACCTATGGTTAAATTCAATAAACGCGTAACCACCCAAAAGCCCTTAAAATGATATAATACATTAAAAATCCCCAGGCCAATACCTAAATACGTTAAAAATACGGCCAAAATAAATGCGCCGCCGATAAACACAAGATCCCTTCGGCGATAGCCCTGAACGGAAAGAAAAGATATAAAAAATACAATAACCGTAAAGGCACAAGGGTTAATCCCATCCTCAAGCCCGGCAATAATAATTGTCGCCGGAACAAAACTCTTAAAATATGAAATCAAATCAAATGGAACCGCTGGAGCCCTTAAAGGGCTTGCTTTTAGTCCGGCAAGAATAAAATTTCTTAAATTATCTTTAACCGCACCTTTTGCATTTAAAAATTTACCTTCTAAATAAAAAAACGGGACGTCAAACTTAAGTTCACTGCCACTATTCTGTAGTAAGCCCAAAAGTATCTTGTAATCTTCTATTTTTTCTATATCCCGATATTCAAAAATTAGTTTTCCCTTAAATTCATTCTCAATTGTAGGCATCACTTCTTGTTTTACCTTAATACAATTGTGGCAGCCAGCCGAATGGAAAATAATAAGCTTAGGAAGATCGGATTGATCAAGCGCAAACAACCCCACCGGAAGTAAAAAAGTGAATAAAAGAAAAAATAGATGCTTCGTTAAAATTTTACGCATAAATGTAAATATACCCAAAATATTTGCATAATTAACCTTTATATGTTAACATAAGCCTATGTTTTTGGGAATAAAAATCCGTATTGAAAAAGAGTTACGCAATTACGCCTGTAATATTAACAGAATATACTCGTTAAACAAGCTCTCTCCTGTCCTCTCTAAAAATATAAAAGAATTTATCTGCCGGGATGGCAAAAGAATAAGGCCGGTATTATTCTGTATTGGGTATCTTGGATTTTCCAAAAAAACCCCCGCCGGGCTTTACCGAAGCGCCTTATCCTTAGAGCTATTACATGACTTTTTGTTAGTCCATGATGACATTATCGATAAATCCGCTACACGCCGCGGTAAACCCTCTATGCACGCCTTATTAGACCACGATTTTTGCCGAAATGAAAAAGATAAATTTAGCGGACAAGATTTAGCCGTGGTTACCGGTGATATTATTTACGCTATGGCCATTGATGTTTTTTTAACGGTTAAAGAAGATGCAAAGCGCAAAGAAGACGCTTTAAAAAAACTTATTTTATCAGCCTTATATACGGGTGGCGGAGAATTTATCGAGCTAATATCAGAGTCTAAACCCATAGAAAAAGTTTCTCAAAAAGATATCTATAAAATTTATGACTATAAAACCGCAAATTATACTTTTGCCTCTCCGCTTACAATAGGGGCAACTCTAGCCGGAGCCAAAAGTAGCCAGATCGAAAAACTTTATTCATATGGCATGCTTTTAGGCCGAGCTTTTCAGATTAAAGATGACATAATCGGAATATTCGGAAAAGAAAAAGAAACCGGCAAATCAAACGTAACCGATATCTTAGAGGCCAAAAAAACACTGCTTATCTGGTATGCTTTTGGTAAAGCAAGCAAAACAGAAAAACTTATGATAAAAAGCATCCTAGAATCCAAATCCGTAAAAAGTGCGGACATTGAAAAAATCCGTAAAATTATTGTTCAATCCGGTGCGCTAATCTACTCACAAAACCAAATAAAATACTTATATTCAAAAGCCTTAATTCAAATAGACGGCTTAAAAATGAATAATGGGTACAAACAGGCGCTAGACGGCTTCTCCCAGGCAATCCTTAAAAGTTAACGGTTTTAAAATGGGGACACCCATTTTTATCCAGCTATATTCATATAAAATGGGTGTCCCCATTTTATAAAAGAGAAGATTTTTGAAAATCAATTTAGAAAATCAGCGGAATTCTGCTTTGGCGTAAGGAAAGCAATCACTATTGCCCTGGAAACTGCCAAAACAAAAAAACCGATATTTATGCTGGGAGATATTGTATATAACGAAGAGGTAATCAAACAGATCCAGCACGCCGGAATTAAAAAAATCAACCGCCTCTTTAAAGACGAATGAAAACATTGTTAATCCGGGCGCCTGGATGTTCCAGAAAACATTGGAAAAAGCAAAAAGATCTGGCTATACAATTATTGACGCAACATGCCCAATGGTAAAAGAAATACACAAAATCGCTAGCAAACTGGAGAATAACGGTTACCGGGTAATTATAATCGGCGATAAGCTACATGATGAAATACTTGGGATTACCGGACAGCTTAAATCAAAAGCAATTATAATCGATAAACTTGAGAATATACCTATAGCAAGAATTAAAAAGATTAAGCGGGCAGGAATTATCGTGCAATCAATTCAAAATTTTGATAACGTGCAAAAAATCCTAAATGTACTACATAAATATATTAAGCAGATAAAGCTTTACAACACTATTTGTAACCCCGCCAGAATGAAACAAAAGGAAGTTAGAAGTATGCCGCTTGAGAATGACCTGATGATTATTATTGGCTCTAAAACAAGTGCCAATAATAAAAGAATTTATGAACTAGCTAAACCTTTGAATAAAAATAGCTACTGGATTAATTCCGCCAAGAAATACGTAAAAACTGGCTAAGTAACGCTAAAAATGTGAGAATTACTGCAGGGGCCTCTACCCCAGAGTCAACTATCCACGAAGTGATTCAGAAAATCAAAACTCTTTTCTCTGCCTGATTTAGAACCCTCTTACTCTTTTCTCTGCCTCTTTCCAGTTTTCTGAAGAATCGCCTTCAGGCTTACCCTTGCTTTCCCAAATGGAACGAGCAGCGGCTTTTATCTTCTCTTCGATATCTTTACTACTTTCCTCGATAATCCTGTTATAGAACCAGGCAACCGCTGCGCCAATGCAGAATGCAAAAATAAAACCAAAAAAAGAATTCGTGATTATGCTAAATAATGTTGGCCTATACCCTAAATAAACTATCGCCATAGCCCTGCTTAATCCACACTCAAAATAAAAAAGCATATTTAATGTACCGACAATAAAAGTAAGCGCGGCCACCACCAAACCACAAGCGATCCCAAAAGCCTTTACGTATAGTTTTGCCATAACTGCCCTCCTTTGTTAGAAAACTATGGTTTTATTTTCGTGTTTAATAATACGGTAATCAATATAACTATACACCGCACTTGCCAATGCTTTCTTCTCTAAATTTTTGCCTTTTCTTACCAAAGCCTGGTGGTTATCTTTATGCGATACATGCTCAACCTCCTGAGCAATAATTGGCCCTTCATCAAGCTCATTATTTACAAAATGCGCGGTTGAGCCAATAACCTTTACCCCTTCTTTGAGCGCCTCAGCCGCCGGGTCAGCTCCTTTAAAGAATGGCAGAAAACCATGATGAATATTAATAATATCCTTATTATATTTTTTCAAAAAATCCGGAGAGAGTACCAACATATAACGCGCTAAGACTAAAAAATCCGTAGCACTAGAAGCATAAGATAATAATTCTTGCTCCCGGCGGTTATTTTTATCTGCGGGTACATAATAAAATGGAATATTGTAAGCAGTCACCACTTTACGGTGTTTTTCATAATTACTCAGAACAAAAGGAATCTTGACGTTTAATTCACCTGAGATCCATAGATACAACAGGTCTACTAAACAATGATCCAGCTCTGATACAAATATACCCATGCGTAAAGTTTCTGCTAGATCATAAAAATTCCAATCCGCATTAAATTCTTTGGCGACAGCAACGAAGGCCTCTGACAAATCTTTTCTGCTATATTGATCCTGATCCAAGATAAACTCAATACGTATAAAAAAATATCCGCCTTCAGGATCAGTACTATGCTGATCGGCAGTAATAATATTACCGCCATGTTTTAATATAAAATCAGAGATCTTGGCAACGATACCTAGCCGATCCTGGCATTGAAACAATAAGACAAATTTACGCATACTAATGCTGCCTCCTCATTAAAGATATTATACCTTACTATTATATTATTTATTATATTATTTTCAATAAATAGCTTCTGAAGCGCTTAAAGACTAATTTACCATGTTAAATTTGACAATTTTTGTAACGGGGATTTAAAAGTAAAAATAAAGAAACTAATAGAATGGCATAAAAATTTATGGGATTAAATAAGTTTGGCGGTAAATTTACCTTAACTTCTCGGAGATCTTATAAAGAACCCCGCCTGCTATCTCCGGCTTAGGAAAGAAATACTGCCGGGCAGATATAACAACTCCGGTTTTATTGTGAGCTTTTTTAGTAGCCACTAAGGACACTTGGGCACCGCCTACTTCTGCGCTAAGAATTCCTCTTGATTTATCTTCTTCGGTAACCCTGCCCATCCTTTTTAAAACATTTAAACTCACTTCAAATACATGGTCAAAATTTCCTCTTAACTCCTCTTGGACAGTATCTCTACCCATAAATTTAGCAGCAACAGCAACAGGCAAAACCGCTACCCCTGCCAACATCGCAGCCCCGTAAATTTTAGCCCCCTCTATTCCGGCTGATTTCATAGGCTCCACCAATATCAGCCCTGCAAGCTGCCCAGCGCTAGTAATATTTTCATATTCTTTATTTATATTTACATCATACACCTTAATAACCTCTCCTGCCGAACTATAATCTTTTAAAACAATTTTTCCAATCCCAAACTTAACCTTATCCAATTGCATAGGTATCTGTTTGGAGAATTTTGCGTCCCGGCTTTTTGATTGTTTTACTACTTTTAAAGAATCTACGTTTAATTCGCCAGCACTATTTCTTTCTAATCCCATCTCTTTTAGTTCAATTTCAACAAGAGACAGATGTAGCTTCTGCTTAAAACATGCCCCTAAATCATAAGCAACATTTATCTTAGGCAGATCCACAAGAATGCCTTTTGAAAATCCTTTAGGATTATATATCTTAAATCCTGATATTCTTACCGATTGTTTAAAAACTCCCAAAGAAAATCCGCTTATATGTACCGGCGAGCCCAGGAGTTGCGTTGCCGAAACTATCACTACAGTTTTAATTATCTGATCCTTAATAATACCTAAAGCAAAGATACAGATAAAAACTATTAAAAATATCTTCCTAATCCTTTTCATGCCTGGCCTCCTTGCGAAGTAAAGCTTGTTTCATTTTTGTCCCACCCTGATATCCGCCTAAAGAGCCGTCAGAACGGATAACACGATGGCAGGGAATAACTAGCGCAAAAGGGTTAGTTGCTAAAGCTCTTCCCACAGCCCTGGCAGCTTTAGGCCTGCCTATTTGTTTTGCAATAAGCTTATAGGTACTTACTTTTCCTCGAGGAATAGCTTGCACGGCGCGCAAAACTTCTTTCTGGAAAGTAGAACAGAGATCCAAACGCAAAATGTTTACTTTTTTAAACCGCTTGGGATGTGGCATGTAGGCTTAATACCGTGTTTCTGGTAATAATTCTGATGATAATCCTCTGCTTTATAAAATTCTTGCGCCGGCGCGATTTCAGTCACGATTGGGCCGACAAATCCTCCTGTTTTTTCTAATTTTTTCTTAGACAGTAAAGAAGCTTTTTCCTGTTCAGGGGTATAGTAAAAAATGATCGAACGATACTGGCTGCCGATATCTGGCCCCTGCCTGTTTGGCGTTGTTGGATTATGAATACTCCAAAAAATATCAAGAAGTTTCTCATATGAAACTTGCCCGGGATCATATTCGATGCGCACAGTTTCAGCATGCCCCGTATTAGCAGTACTGACCTCTTCATAGCTGGGATTCTTTGTATGGCCGCCCATAAAACCAACGCTGACATTAATAACCCCTTTTACCTGGTTAAATACAGCTTCTGTCCCCCAGAAACAACCTGCAGCAAATGCAGCCTCTTCAGTTTCAGCCAATTTCAAAGCCAGCGCATTAATACAATAACGTTTCCCCGTAGGAAGCGGGCCATCATCAAAAACATGGCCCAAATGAGCATCACAACGGGCGCAGAGCACTTCGCTACGCTGCGACCCAAGACTATTATCAGTTTCAATGCGGATATTCAATTGTGAAACCGGCTCCCAAAAACTAGGCCATCCCGTTTGCGATTCAAACTTGGCATTATACATAAACAAGTCTGCCCCGCATCCAGCACACTGATAAATTCCACCCTTTCCTTTGGGCGGCAAAAGACAGGATTCTTTAAATGGTTCTTCAGTACCTTTTAAACGCATAATATGGTACTGCTCGGGAGTAAGAATCTTCTCCCACTCTTGATTGGTTTTGATAACTTTTTCTACCTCTTCAATCTGCTTAGTGCGCGCATTGAAGATTTTTATTTTTTCTTTAGGCGGCTCCCCCATTACTCCTCCCAATAACCAGGGAAACAAAAAGAATATAGCTAATATTCTTAAATAACGCACAATTCCTCCGATATACCCTTTTCAACACTATTCTTATTTTTTAAATGCTACTAAGGCTTTCAGGTTATCGCTGGTAGATAATATAAGTTTATCCGCGCAGCTTCCACAACAAGCGGTGCCATACAGATATCTTATATCTACATTCTGCGCTGCTAACTTATCAGTCACGATTCTTAAAGCTCCCGGTTTATTCTCCAGTTCAAGAATGATTATCTCCGACTCTTTTGCCGACTTAAATCCTGCGGACAAAAGCGCCTCTACTGCGCGCGTGGCATCACTAGTTACCATCATTATTTTAGCCTGATTATCCGCAGCGTAACCGGCGACCCCGTCAATGTTAATACCATGATCAGCAACTAATTTTGATATTTTATTCAACAGCCCAATCTTATTTTCCGCAGTAACCACAACCTCTTTACTGATACTTGCATTCTTTATCATCCCTGCCTCCTCTTATTTTTTTTAGTCGGTTTTGCTTTCTTTTTCTGCATTGCTTTGCCACAGCACCAAAGAGTCTTCCTAGATACACCAAAATTACTTATTATTACCTCACTACCACAAGGAACGCAAACCAATTTTGCACCTTTCTTCGCTTTTACTTTTGCCCTTACCATTGTTTCCTCCTTTCTATTTATAAACTATATTCTATTAACCAATCTTTAGCTT